>REEN01000062.1 GCA_007695015.1 Marinilabiliales bacterium | reverse complement strand
CCAGGTAGTTGTCAACCGCCTCTTCAATTATTGATGCCACATTGCCGCGGGTCATTGCTACGTGATGCTCGAAGCCGTTCCTGCAAATGAACTTAAGGAGCTGCTGCAGGTTATCTACTTTCGACACGGCAATGCCACCGTCCATCCCGTAAGGATCGTCTGTAAATTCACCCTCTCCGAGGTAGGACTTTATCAGGCCGGCTGTATCATCGGTCGAGATCCTGAAAAAGGAGAAAGGGCCCGGGGCAACCTTACCCTTGATGGCGCCGAAAGTATCTTCGTGACCCAGAACGGTTCCGAGGATGTCGAGAGTTGATATTTCCAGCTCGCTCTGCATGAAGCTTTTCGGGTAATTGCTGCAGTGGGTGCAGACACACATGTTGCGGTCGGTGCCGAAGTTGTTGTTCCAGTCCAAAATTGCCGGGGGATTGCCAGAGGCAAGCAGCAAGGCATACATCGAAACCACCCCGGCTACATCAACCTCGCATGCGCTGGGCAGGAACCTCTCTCCCATCATGCTCATCGTGAGGCACGTGGCGCAACCGTAGTTTTTCTGCACCGATTCCCAGCACTGGATGGCAGTGGCATCTACCTGGTTCTCTTCCACCCATTTGTCCACCGCCAGGCTGAAGGCTGCCTGCCTCTCCACCTGCTCCTGCCTGATCCTTTCGGGTATACTGCCGTACTCCCGTATCTCTTCAAGCTTCTTTTTCATCTCGGGTGATCCCGGAGCGTACTTTTCCGCGGAAGCGAATATTTCAGAAAGGTCAACCGGCAGGACGGTGATGCCGTATGCCTGCAAGAGCTTCTCACTATGGCGCATCGTCTGGAATGCCCCGGGGCGTGCTCCTATTGCCCCTATCCTGGCGCTGCCCAGTCCGTTCACCACCCGGCACACGCCGGCAAAATAGTCCAGATCCCTGTCAAACAGTTCGCTTTCAAGGGCATAGGTGTGGTAAGTGGTGTCGGTGAACGGTATCCCGTACTGGTAGAGGTTATTGCATACCGAGATCTTACCGCAAAAGGCATCACGGCGGCTCCTGACATCAACCTTGTCGTTATCGTCGTCGCATGCCTGTATGAGCACTGGCACGTCAAGCTTTGATAGGTTGAGTGTATTGACCACGCCCAGCTCGTCGCCGAAATTGGGCAGCACCACGATCACCCCGTCAATTATGTCGCGGTGCTTCCTGAAAAGCGCGGCACATTTCTGCGCGTCTTCATAGGTCTCGATATTGCCGGTCGGGGTCTCGCCTGCAGGCAAAATGATATGCCGGTGGCCCGACTTCTCAATTTTTTCAAGCAGCACCCTGCGGGCCTCTACGGCCAGCTTTGAATTGAAAATGTTGCGGGTAGCAACTATAAGTCCGAATGTGAGTTCCTTCTTGTATGCCATGGTTTTGAGTTTTTATAAAATAATATTCAACAACGGTTTGCGTATAACAGCTGGCGGGGTTTCATGCTCGGTTACACGTTTATTTTCCAATATCCTCCTTTATCCGGTCCAACCCTGTCAACAATGTCCTTTTCTTTCAGCTTTGCCAGTTGCTTTTCTACCGCTCTTTCTGTAATGCCTATTATTTGTGCCATTTCAGAAGCAGATATGTACTGATTCCCGGAAATCAACTCTACTATTTTCTCCGAACTTTCTCCGAACTTTTCTCCGAACTTTCTCCGAACTTTTCTCCGAACATCATCCCAATCGGAGGCTGAAACAGCTTCTTCGTTTTCATTGGCCTTCAGCGGAATGATCGTCTTGAAAATATCCTCCTCAATAAATTCTGGTTTTGTTCCCGGGGTATAAATGCCACAATATTTGAAAGTATTCCGAACACCTGAACCCAGTTCGTCCACTAGTCCGATTTCTTTAAAAAACTTTGCGATTACTGGATTCTTGGGATAAGGTGAAAAGTTGGCAGGATCAATCACGCCACCGTCATGCGGACGGTTCCAGTTTTCGGCAAGTATCCTGTCTTTTTCGATAACAAGTTTGGCCGGAAAAGCATTGACAAATTCCCGGTGTATTAGCAGATTTCCCACTACTTCCCGGAAAATCCGGTCGCGGAGGCTGATGCGTTGCTCTCCTTCCTGGAAGAACTTGTCCGGCAAATGCTTTCGCACAAAAGCCATGAGCCGGTCATAGCTTTCTATGAGATTGGTGCGGATGTCGTCCCGATCGTCATAGCGATCTACATTTTCTACCCGGAGAATGGCATCCGTTTTATGGTGCGGTAAAACGCTTTGTATGACCTCATCTTTTCCCAGCACCAACACAGCCGCCAGTGTGTAGCCGTCTTTTCCGGTTTGATGGTCATGTTTGAACAGTCCGGCTGAACGCAGTAGTTCTTCATCCGTCATATCCTGCCAGGGATGGTCTGCCCGATCGTTCTTGGCCAGGGTGCGGACGCGGCTGAATAATTCCGTTTTGAAATCCGAAAGTTTCAAGTAAGGATATATCCGGTTTTCGGAATAAGTGGCTTGTTTTCGCAGATATAGTTGAGTAACCTGTTCGGTTTGCCGGGTAATGTCAAAATCTCCGTCCTTATTCCGATCAAAGATCTTTCCGTTGGTGCTGTGTACCTGTGAGCTTTCCGGTACATATACATAGATCACTTTCTTGCCTTCATAGTCTATTACCTGTGTTGACAGGTAAAACGGTGGGCTCAGCTTTTGCGGGTTATTGGCATTGGTGACAATGTTGTTGATAATGTCCTGTACGCAACCTTTAATTACTCCTTCCACTGTTCCGTCATTCTTCACCCCTAATAGCAAATACCCGCCTCTGCGATTGAGAAAGGCACACACGGATTCAAAGGCATCTTTGTTCAATTCAAACTGGGAGGTTTTGAACTCAACTTCAATGCCTTCGCCTTTTTGTAATATGTCTTTGAGCTTTTCGGGGGTCATTTATTCAATCATTTTTTGAAACCGTTTAGCTGGTATCCAAAAGTAAAGAAAATATTAGGGTTATCAACAATTTATAAATCAATTCAATGTGGACATTTTTCCGATTCTCTGAAAAGCAACCATTACCGTTCACCCTTAAATAATGTCCTGGCAACGGCGGTCTTCCAGCCGGAGTAAAGATCGTCTGCCCGGCCTTTGGGTATGCTGCCTTTTATAAGCTCTCCTTTTCTTAATTCACTCAGTTCTTCAGGCTTATTCCACCACCGCAGATACAGTCCCGCTGCCAGCATAACACCTGAGGCTGAAGCTTCTTCAACAGAGCTCCTGTTGATCACCCCGCCAAGTATATCTGCCTGGAACTGCATCAGGAAGTCGTTCTTTACCGGGCCGCCGTCAACCCTCAGCTCGATATCATCAATACCGGCGCCCTCCTTCATGAGGTCGACCAGGTCCTTCACCTGGTAGGCGATCGATTCAAGCGCCGCCCTCACCACATGAGCCTTACGGGTGCTAAAGGTCATGCCGCAGATCATAGCCCTTGCCCGGTGGCTCCAGTAGGGCGCACCGAGTCCCGCGAAAGCGGGAACAAGATAAACACCCTCAGTTGAACCGACCGAGGCGGCAATCTCTGCAGTCTCCTCAACCGAGCCGATAAGCTGCAGGTCATCCCTCAGCCATTTGATGGCCGAGCCGGTGGAGTGTATATTACCTTCAAACACATATGCCACCGACCCTTTTACGCCATAACCTATCGATGTTACCAGTCCCCGCGGCGCCGGAAGCGGTTTTGTGCCGATATTCATCATGATAGACGAACCGGTGCCGTAGGTGGCCTTGGTCATTCCCGGTGTGAAGCATAGCTGCCCGAACAGGGCCGCGTGCGAATCGCCCATCACCCCGGTAATTGGTACCGGCCGGCTGAAAGTCCCCGCCGCAGTCGTCTCTCCAAACTTGTCATCGGAAAACCTGACTTCAGGGGCCATCGACAGCGGGATGCCCAGCTCGTCCATTATTTCGTTGTCCCACGACAGCGTGTTTATATTGAACAGCATGGTCCTGCAGGCATTCGAATAATCGGTGGCATGGACCCTGCCGCCCGTCAGGTTCCATATAAGCCAGGAGTCGGTCGTGCCGAACAGCAGCTCGCCTCTCTCAGCTTTTTCCCTTGCGCCGGGCACGTTGTCGAGTATCCAGCTTATTGCCGTAGCCGAAAAGTAGGGGTCGATTATCAGCCCGGTCTTTTCCCGTATCCTCTCCTCCCATCCATCCTGCCTCAGCCTGTCGCACCGTTCCGCCCCCCTGTTGCACTGCCACACAATGGCGTTGTAAAGAGGTTTCCCGGTTTTCCCGTCCCACACCACCGCCGTCTCCCGCTGGTTGGTGATTGCAATGGCAACGATACCGGCATCCGGCTGTCCGGAGGTGATGCCGCCTATCACCTCAAGCGTATTGGCCATTATCTCTTCAGCGTCATGTTCGACCCAACCCGGTTGCGGGTAGATCTGGGCATGCTCCTTCGACAGCCTTGCCACGACACTGGCGCCCCGGTCAAAAAGCACTGCCTTGGTGGCCGATGTGCTCTGGTCGATCGCTAATATTGCAGGTTGGCTCATTGTGCTCAGGGTTTTGATATTTTATCCTCTGTTTTCCCTTCCGGGGATGACCCCTTCCGGGGAAGGGAACGCTTTTCATAATGGTCCGGCATATCTAAAAGATCCGGTTCTATAACGGTTCCCGGATTGGGGAACAGGCCGGGATATGCCAGCGGGCCCGCTGGCTACTCCGGCAGAATATTCACTATCACCCTCTGGTAGCGGGTCAGCTGCGGGTCGCCGTCGTCGGTCACCTCCAGTATGATATGCATGTCAGAAGGCCTGTCAACCCGTGGTGCTGTGAACCTTGCTACCGGACTGTCGCTGTTCGCTATATCGAGCTGGTGATTCCGGTTGGACTGGTAATCGGTGAACAACAGGTATGAACCAGGCTCAAAGTAAAGGTACCAATTATAGGTAAGATTATCGCCGTCGGGATCGGTAGTGGGAGTTGCATCGAGCGTCACAACCTCGTTGCTCCTGACGGTTATCTCGTTGGGATGGTTCAGCTTTGGCACCGGCGGATGGTTCGCCTCATCATAGCCCATTATTGTCCAGTTCATCCTTGCCAGGAAATCGTTCTGGAAGTGGGTGCGCCATCTCCATATGGTTGCCTGGGCAGACAGGTAGGTGGTGCCGTCAACCTTGACCATGTCATAGGTATTGGTCCATATCGGACGCGTTTCAGGCTCATGGAACCACTTTTTGTATGGCGGGGTATAAAGCTCATACCTTCCGCCCCATCCGCCGTAATCGGGACGTTCCGGATAATTGAGCCCGTTATCTATCAGGCCCAGGAAACTGGGGGTATCGCCCTCCATGGCAAATTCGATAAGGGGGTACTCAGCTCCCAGGGGACCCTTGTTCTGTATATTATTTCTCACCCATGTATTTCGTACCAGGGAGGTATCGGCGCCGCTGGGGAAGTTGTACCAGCGTTCGCCCGAAATACCGATCCACGTGGCATAATGGTAGGCCGTCTCGTTGTTTTCATGGAAGCCGGGGCTGACGATATAGAATAATCCGGGATAATTGCGCCTTATCCACGGGCCCGAGTCGTCCTGGTCGGATATGGCATATACCCTGAGCCGGCTCACGATCTCCTCCACCTCCCTTTCGGGCCTCGTATGGCTGAGCTTCCAGAGCGCCTGCGCCAGGGTGTTCACTCCGCCCCATGCCAGCACCCATATGGGGCGGTCATCGTCCTGGTCAATTACCGAGATGATCCAGTCCGATCCATCGCTGTCCCGGCCGGGACCCACACCCTCCATTCCGAATTTGGGAATCCCCTCCCTTACTACCGCCCTGAGCTTGCCGGCTTCAGGGTAGCCGGACTCATGCTTCAGCAGGTTTGGCTGCACCTTTTCATAGGCGTCAAGGATCTCATAGATCCTCCAGGCGGCAGTGCGGTCTCTCATCCAGCAGGATGTTGTAGCAATGATCCCTTCGGTATCCCACTGGTTTGAGTAGAGCAGGAAGCGAACGAGCGACTGTGCGTCGTCAGGCTCATTCTCGATGTCGGTAAGCACGATGATCCTGTGCCTGTCAGCCTGAGCCGTCAGGGCTGTGTTAAAGGCCATCAGCAGGGCAAAGAACAGAATTGTGATCTTCATAGGATTTGAGTTTTGGGTTGAAGTTTTACTTTAGTTCCGGGTTTAGTTTCGTGTTTAGTTCTGTGCTTAGTTCCGGGTTTAGTTCGTTTGGATCAGTGGGCTTACTCACTCTTTGTATTCAGCTTCTCGATCACCACTGCCAGCAGAATCACGAAACCCTTGACCACCTGCTGCCAGAAGGGCGAGACGTTGAGCAGCACAAGCCCGTTATTGAGTACCCCAATTATCAGGGCGCCCTGGACCGTACCCATAATGGTTCCCTTTCCTCCCGAAAGGGATGTCCCCCCTATCACCACCGCGGCAATCGAATCCAGTTCCAGTCCCATCCCCGCGTTGGGCTGGGCCGAATCAAGCCTTGAGGTGACCATTATCCCCCCCACCGCGGCCAGCGCTCCTGCAATTGAATAGACTATGATCTTTATCCGCTTTACGTTCAGGCCCGACAATGCAGCGGCCTTCTCGTTGCCGCCAACCGCGTAGATGTGCCTGCCCAGCCGTGTCTTTTTGGTAAGTATGACGGCGGCAACAACCACCGCGGCCGCTATCCACACCGGCATGGGTATGCCCAGCAGCCAGCCTGTACCTATAAATGCCATGTTGCTCTCAAAGCCGGTTATGGGGAACCCGCCCGTCCACAACATCGTAAGCCCCCTGGCAATGGTCAGCATAGCCAGGGTGGCAACAAAGGGCGGCACCTTGAAGCGGGTGATGGCCATCCCGTTGAACCAGCCAAGGAATGAGCCAGCCAGCACTCCGCCCGCAATAGCCCCGAACAGTGTGAAACCCACATATATGTTGGCATCGGTAAATTCGGCGCCGAACTTCAGCATACCGGCGGTTATTGCGCCGCACAGTGCAAGCACCGAACCCACTGACAGATCAATGCCTGCAGTGAGTATAACGAGTGTCATGCCGACTGATACCACCAGGTTTACAGAGATCTGCCTCATTATGTTCCAGCTGTTTTCGGCTGTCAGGAACCTGTCGGTGAGCAATGTGAGGATGATGCACATCAGCAGGAGGGCGATAACGGACTGGAACTTGAGGATTTTTGCCTTGAGGGTTTTGGTATCCATGATTTTCGGGTGATTTTCAGAGGGTTTTCAGGGGGTTATTATTATTGTAAAGTTTTTCTGCCATCGCTTGTTGTCAATTATTTAAGCCATTTCTTCCAATATCAGATTTTCCTTCAACTATTAAAGGTTTGCCGTGGCCGCTTTCATAATGACCTCTTCGGTGGCCTCCTCCCTTGTCAGCGTTGCTGTAAGCCGTGAGGAGGAAAACACCAGTATCCTGTCGCATAACGAAAGAATCTCGGGCAGTTCTGATGAGACCAGGATTATGCCCATACCGCCTGCGGCAAGTTCTTCAATGATATTATATATCTCCTGTTTGGCTCCGATATCAACGCCGCGGGTAGGTTCGTCAAGTAAAAGAATTTTCGGACCGGCGGCAAGCCATTTGGCAATCACCACCTTCTGCTGGTTGCCGCCGCTCAGGGTTGCCACCTCCTGTTCGAACGACGCCAACCTTATGTTCAGCTTCTCCCTGAACCGTCTGCATAGCTGCATCTCTTTTTTCCGGTCAATGAAACCCAGTGACAGCACTTTTTTCAGGCTGACCAGGGTGGTGTTTGCTGCAACATCCATCTCCATTATAAGTCCCTGCAGCTGCCTGTCCTCCGGCACAAGCGCCATACCGGCCCTGATGGCGTCCTGAACGCTGTTTATCCTGACGGGACTGCCTTCAACTGAAATGTTGCCCGATACATATTTACAATGAAGACCGAAAATAGCCTCCAGCATTTCCGTACGGCCAGCCCCCATCAGTCCGCTAACCCCCAGTATCTCCCCACGGTCAAGGCTGAAGCTGACATCGTTTACCAGAAACTCCGGCTTGAGCCTGGGGTTCCTGAACACCAGGTTGGAGACCCTCAGCAGTTCTTTACCGGCTTCCCTGCCATCTACGTGACCATTAGCAGCACCGGCTCTCCTTTCCCTCATCATGATGTCGCGGCCCACCATCATCCTGATGATGTCGTCGCTTACAATGTTCCTGGTTATATCCATGCTGCCGGTAACCCGGCCGTCTTTGAGCGCGGTAAAATTATCGGCTATATCAAGAAGCTCATCAATCTTGTGGGAAATGTATATTATAGCCACCCCCTTCTCCTTCAGTCCCCTGATAATCCTGAAAAGCAGCGCGGTCTCGCTCTCGCTCAGCGAAGAGGTGGGCTCATCCATAATGAGGACCCTTGAATCAAAGTGCAGGGCCCGGGCTATTTCAACAAGCTGTTGCTGACCCGTACGCAACTGGTAGACGGGAGTGCCGGGATCAACATCGAGGTGAAGCCTCCGCATCAGCTCCGCGGCCACTTCATGCATCTTCCTGTAATCTGTCAGTCCGATCCGCGTAAGCGGCTCCCTGCCGAGAAAGATGTTCTCGGCAACGGTCATGTTATGGACAAGGTTCAGCTCCTGGTGAATAATAGCAATTCCGCTTGCCTGGGCCTCGGCCGTACTTCGGAAACTGACCATTTCTTCCCGGTACAGCACCTCTCCTGTATACCCGGTGTAAACCCCGGCAAAGATCTTCATAAGCGTCGATTTGCCTGCACCATTCTCGCCCACGAGGGCGTTCACCTTTCCGGGATAGACCTTAAGGTTAACATCAATCAATGCATAGTTGCCGGAAAATTCCTTTGAGATATTCCGGGCTTCAAGTACCGGTATGGCGGTTGATTCGCTATTCTCCATCTGAAACCGATATTTGAATTGGAATTAATCTGAGGGGGTCAGGCAGATCCTGCAGGCGGTTTATCTCTGCCGCTCCTGTAAACCTGATCCGCGTGCCCGGCTCCAGTTCCTCCATGAAAGGTTCGATTACCTCCGATTTGACCTTGCGGTTCAGGTATACCGAAACCATGTTGAAATCCATCATGTTAAGAAACTCGTCAATATCTACAAGTCCCGACCCGTCACGCACCGCGTTGCCGAATACAAAGGTTGTTTCAAGCTCTGTCGTTATAGTCTCATTCACTGTCACGGTTACCGTCTCTTCACCAATCCCTTCAACCACGCCTGATCCTGAAACATAAAAATAATAGGTGTTTGATATCCCGAGTTTATGGGAATAGTTATCAAAAGCCTCATCCGGGTCTTCCCCGAGCAATTCAAGCAGGTATGACAGATCTGCCGCTTCTGCAAGGCGTTCAGGCATCAGGTTTTCCCAAAGGTGCCCAACATATTCCTCCACATCAAATGCTTCGCTCACCGGCCGTCTCCTTTCCCTGTCAAGGCTGTGGATGTCGATCGACAATACAATAACCACTACAACCAGTAATGACCCTGCAATGTAATTAACTGCTTTTTTCGACATAAAATGAGTTGTTAAAATATTAATATCAATGGCCGTGCAAAGCCGGCTGCTCAATCAAGGAACTCAGAAACATTATCACGTGTTACCAGTATGACCTCCACGGGAGTTCGGGAATCAAAATCTCGTTTCCCGTCCAGATACTCATCGGCAAGAACGGCCGACATCTCTGCCATCATAACCGGGAACTGCATTACAGTCGCCGTCAGCCTGCCTGCATCTATCGACCTGAGGGCATCATCAGATCCGTCAAACCCGAAAACTTTTATCTGGTCAGTTTTTCCTGCCGCCAGCACCGCCTGGTATGCACCCAGCGCCATTGCATCGTTACCGGCAAATACCGCATCAATATCGGGGTGTGCCTGCAGCATCGACTCCATGACCTCCATGGCGGTGTTCCTGTCAAAATCGGCGCTCTGCTGCGCCACCATCCTGAGTCCCGGAAACTCATCAACCACGCTGTGAAAACCCCGGGAACGGTTCCAGGTGTTATTGTCTCCCACAAGTCCCAGAATTTCCACGTAAGTGCCCTGCTGGTTCATCTCGCGCACAAAGTGCTGGCCCAGTTTCACGCAGCCGGTAAAGTTGTCTGACAGCAGCTGGGTTACTGCAGCATCACGGGAGTTGATCTCCCTGTCCATGCAAAACGTTGGTATACCGGCCTCCCTGGCCCTCAGCACATTTCCCACTGAACCGTCAGCATCGGTCGGATTGAAAAGAATTGCATCATATCCCATCGCGATGATGTTGTCAAAATGCTCAGCCTCACGGGCCGAATTGTTCTGCGAATCGTAAATCACCGCATCATATCCGAGTTCCTTTGCTTTGGAGGCGGCAGATTCTCCAAGCACAACAAACCAGGGGTTGTTCAGGGTGCTGATAACAACTGCCATCCTGCCCTTTTCTGAACCCCGGTTCCGCTGGCAGCACATCAGCGTCGGCACCAGCAAAATCAAAATCAGCAATGTAACAAGGTCTCTTCTCATAACAGTAATACTTTATTATGTTTTATATCCTAAATGCGGACATTATAGCCTGCCGCAAGTTTCATAACACTGGGCCCGCCGGTACTTCTTTGCCTTCTGCATTGGGACATTATCCCCTTACGCCAGTTTATTCGTCTGCGACCCGAGGGTGCTCCTTTACATCCTGAGCGGGAGCATTATCCCCGGCCACCTGATGCTGTTACTTCCAGCATGCTCCTTATCATCCCGGCAAGCCCCCCGGGTGATATGCCATAATGGTTGAAGATCTCCTGCTGCGATCCGGTAACCGTGTATTCATCGGGAATCCCCACCCTTCTGAACGGCACGCTGATCCCCTCTTCCATCAATACACCCGCACAAGCCTCACCCAGTCCCCCATAAACACTATGTTCCTCAACCGTTATCATTCCCCTGCACTCCGAAGCTGCCCTTATCAAAGTCTCCCTGTCAAGCGGTTTAATTGTATGCATGCTTATAACGCGTACGTTTACCCCTTCATTGTACAAAAGCTGTGCTGCTCCGGCCGCGGGAGCCACTGCTTCGCCGCATGCCACGACAGCAATATCATTGCCCTGTGTAATTACATTGGCCCGGCCAATCTCAAAATGTCCCTCCTCCCCGTAAAGATGGGGCAAGGGCCTCTTGCCGAACCTCAGGAAGAAAGGCTTGTCGCTCGCCGCTGCTGCCTTCACGGCCATGCGTGTCTCATAGTTATCGGCAGGGACCACGATCACAATATTGTTTATTGCCCTTAAAGCTGCGATATCATGCAGCGAATGATGCGTGGAACCAAGCGCGCCATAGCTCACGCCGGAGCTTATCCCTACCAGGTTAACCGGAAAATCTGAATATGCCACATCGTTCTTTATCTGCTCGAGTGCACGGGCTGTCAGAAAGCAGCTGGGTGATGTAGCAAAAACCTTCTTGCCACATGAAGCCAGTCCTGCCGATATACCTACCAGGTTCTGCTCGGCTATGCCCACCTCAACTATCTGTCCGGGGAACTTTTCAGCAAAAGGGATCAGCTTACCCGACCCCCGGGAGTCACTGGTTACAACCAGGATATCACTATCCCTGCCTGCAAGCTCCATAAGGGTTTCCGAGTACACTTCCAGGTTTGGTTTCCCGGTGGCCGGTTTATCAGTTAACCTCATAATAATCCTGTTGTTTAAAAAACAATACCTGTCAGGCCGACAATTCGCTTAGCCTCTCTTCCAGCTCCTTTAAGGCTGCTTCATATTGAGCGTCATCAGGTACTCCATGGTGCCATTTCAGTACATTCTCCATAAAGCTCACTCCCCTGCCCTTGACGGTATCGGCTATAATAAGAGTTGGCAGTCCCTCACTTAACGGGACGTTTGACAATACTCTCCTCAGATCTTTGATATTATGGCCGTCTACATTTGTCACCCCCCAGCCGAACGACTTGAATTTCTCATCAATGGGAGACGGGTTGCAGACCCTGGAGTATTTATCGGTTATCTGAAGGTTATTGTGGTCAAGTATGGCAACCAGGTTATCCAGCCTGTTATGGGCAGCAAACATGGCCGCCTCCCAGTTTGAGCCCTCTGCCAGCTCGCCGTCTCCGAGCATAGTGAAAACCCTGTAGCTCCTTTTGTCCATTTTGCCGGCAAGGGCGATTCCTGCGCTGATTGATAGTCCGTGACCCAGTGCGCCGGTATTGAATTCAATTCCATTCACTTTCCTGGTAGGATGGCCCACGTAATGCGACCTGTACCTGCCGATAGTCTCCAGGTCACTTTCCGGGAAAAACCCTTTTGAGGCAAGAACCACATACAGTGCCTCGACCGAATGCCCCTTGCTCTGTATGTACCGGTCCCTGTCCGCATCATCAATTGCTCCGGGCGACACATTAAGAACATCGTTATAGAGTACATTGAGAATATCAATACATGACAGGTCCCCGCCGGTGTGCCCCGCTCCCGCCAGTTTTATATACCGCAGCAGGTCAAGTCGCATCCTGGCAGATATCTGTTCAAGTTTCCTGTCGCTGTAACCCATCATGTGCATATTTCTTCAAAAACAAATAAATAAAAAATTTGCGAAACCTCAAAAGAAAATAATAATAAATAAAAGAAGTATAAATGGTGCATTTAGTGCCTGCCTCGAATGTGGTACAGTATACACCTGTCCTGAAAAACATTTTCCCGCACTATCTGAAACCTTTATTTTTAAGGGTTTATCCTGCTATTATCAGATCAATCTCATGCTCCTTCATCATTGCCCGGTCCCTTGCGGTTATTTTCGAATCGGTAATCAGGTAGTTGATAAGTGACAAAGAGCCGAGACTTGCAAATGCAGCCTTGCCTATCTTCGAAGCATCTGCAACAAGATAAACCAGATCGGCCGATTCGATCATCGCGCGCTTAACCACTATATCGCTTATGCTGGGATATGTAAGTCCGGCCTTCAGGGTGATCCCGGCAGTGGCAAGGAAAAGTTTGTCAACATGAAGATTATTAAAAAAATCCGCCGCCTTCTGTCCGGTAAGCGACAGTGTCGGGGCCTTGAACTCACCACCGGTAACAACCAGGTTGATACCCGGATCTCCTCCCAGGATCAGGGCAATATTGAGAGCATTTGTGATAACGGTAAGATTCCTGAAGCCGGTTATCAGTTTGGCTATTTCAGTGGTGGTCGAGCCCGAGTCAAGGATAATCGTATCGCCGTCGCTGATCAGCTCCACGGCCTTGCGGGCAATACTGGCCTTGTCAGGAAGGTTCTCCTGGTTACGCAGCATTATGTTCCGTACATGGGATTCTACATTTTTCAAAAACGCACCCCCATGCTCTCTTTTGATAAACCCCTCACGTTCCAGTTTTTCAAGGTCCTGGCGAATGGTAACCTCGGTAACCTTAAATATCCTGCTCAGGTCGATCACCCTGGCGTGGCCATCCTCTTTGATCAGTTCAAGTATTTTTTCTCTCCTTTGATTTGGCAGCATGGTATTTGTCTTAATAATAACGAAGGTAAAAGTAAAAAAATAAAAACAAAAGCAACCTTATTTATATTGGTTTTAATTTGCTTTTTATCTGCACAAACGTTTGTTCTAAATCAAATTATTTTGGATATTTGTTTCGTTTAAACCAAAAACAGAGGCGGCTAATCAGCAATAATGTTAAAAATATAAGGGATCTTGCGGTTCTGACGGGGTTTTCCGTCAGCACGGTATCCCGTGTTATCAACGGGAAGAGTGAGCAGTTCCGCATCAGTGCCAAAACCTCCGAAATAATCCTGAAAGCTGCCGCTGATCATAATTATTATCCCAACAGGATTGCCCGCGGCCTGAGGCTGGAAAAAACCGAGACAATCGGACTGATAGTCCCCGATATTGCCAACCAGTTCTTTTCCTCCGTTGCCAAGACCATCGAATTAGAATCCAGAAAGAACGGTTATTCGATTTTCCTGTGCGACAGTCTTGATGACATTTCCACCGAAAGCGAACTCCTGAACCTTCTTGCAGGCAGGAAGGTTGATGGCATTATCCTGGCTCCCGTCGGAACACACAGTGACCATGTAACTGAATTCGCCAAAAACGGAATACCCGTTGTCATTATTGACCGGTACCTCCCCGACACCTCTATACCTTATATTACTACCGACAATTATTTCGGGGCCTGCAAGGCAACTGAGCATATTATATCAATGGGACACCGGATAATCGCTTGTATACAGGGGAAGACCGGGATATCAGCAAATACAGACAGGATATCGGGATATAAGGACACTCTGAGGCAAAACAATATCCCTGTCGACAACAGCCTTATAGTCGGCGATGATTTCGGCGAGGAGAACGGATACCTGCAGACAAAGATGCTGCTGTCGAAGGCAAATCCTCCTACCGCAATCTTTGCACTCAGCAACCTTATCTCACTGGGGGCAATGAGGGCAATTGCCGAAAAGGGACTGTCAATTTCCGACGATATTTCGCTGGTGTCATTTGATGATCAGCCTTATTCGGGACTCCTGGCAAGCCCTATGACTACCGTTGAGCAGGAAAAGGATAAAATCGCCGGCAGAGCGGTTAACCTGTTGCTGGAGATGATATCAGGAAAAAAAGATATAAAGGAGATTGAAAGAACAATGATCAGGCCAAGGCTTATAGTCCGTAATTCAGTTAAGAATTTGTACAATTAATAGATTATAATGCACAAATGTTTGTTTTTAACCTAAAACCTAAAACCTAAAACCTTAAAGCCATGGTAATAATTAATTCTTATGCCTGGGCCGTTGTTCTGGCCTTTATCACGATGTTATGCTGGGGTTCATGGGCCAACACCCAGAAAATGGCCACAAAAAAATGGCCCTTCCAGCTCTTCTACTGGGATTACGCGATAGGGGTCCTGCTGCTGTCACTTCTGCTGGCTTTTACAGCCGGAAGCATTGGCACGGAAGGCCGGAGCTTCATCCAGGATCTAGGCCAGGCAGATGCATCTGCACTGGGCTCCGCCTTCCTGGGTGGTGTTGTGTTCAACATAGCCAATCTCCTGCTTGTGGCAGCCATTGCAATTGCCGGTATGGCAGTGGCATTCCCGATTGGTATCGGCCTCGCACTGGCCCTCGGGGTAATAGTAAACTATATAGCCACTCCCCTGGGCAATCCCGTGCTGCTTTTTATCGGTGTTGCCCTGGTTGTCGTTGCCATTGTTCTCGATGCGATGGCTTACAGGAAGCTCCCGGGCCAGACAGAATCACCAACCAAAGGTATTGTCATTTCACTTCTGGCAGGCTTACTCATGGGCTTCTTCTACAGGTTCGTGGCAGCATCGATGGTTGCAGACTTTGCCAGTCCGGAACCGGGAAGGCTAACCCCCTACACCGCATCGGTAATATTCGCGATAGGTCTCCTGGCATCCAACTTCATCTGGAACACGATTTTCATGTATAAGCCCGTTACCGGGGAAAGGGTTACCTATGCCGATTACTTCAAAAAGGGTGACAGCAGGCTTCATCTGATCGGCATCCTGGGAGGGGCGATCTGGAGCCTGGGAATGACCCTCAATATAATTGCCGCTGAACAGGCAGGGTTTGCGATTTCTTACGGACTGGGTCAGGGTGCCACCATGGTCGCCGCTCTTTGGGGTGTGTTCATATGGAAAGAATTTAAGGGCGCCAAAGGCGTTAATGGATTGCTTACGGCGATGTTCCTGTTTTTTGCAGTGGGACTGGCACTGATCATTGCGGCGAGGCTTTATTAAAAATCAATGGACCCCTCAGCAGACAGGATAACAGACATAGGGTGAGGGGCCCATTTGCCTGATAATTAATTAGTCAACCTAACTTGCAATCATGAAACCCGCATCAGCCTTCGGCACACAAAATAACATGAACAAACCATGCGGGTTCCATACGTTCAAGGCACTGAATACCGATAATATGCTAAACTTAATTCATTGATTATTAATTTGATTAACTTGATTTTTACGTATGAAACTAATCTTTTCAATAATTTTACTTATTATCTCCCTGGCCTCCTGCAAGGGGCCTGACGCGGACAGTGAACGCGACGTACCCGTTACCGGCAGGATCGATTATCATGAATATACCCCCGGTCCCTCCG
>REEN01000061.1 GCA_007695015.1 Marinilabiliales bacterium | reverse complement strand
TTTTCTGCCGGCAGCATGAGCGGGGCAATATTTCTTTTTATGTCGGCCACATCGCTTCTGGACAGGTTTCCCCAGCGTTTCGCAGACGAATACTCCAGCACCCACCGAAGGTTCATCTTAACAACGAACCGCTCCCGGTCCAGGTCGTGGATCTGCCGGTGAAGTTGTCCGGTATAATCACCGGCCAGCTCAAAATCTTCATCATCGGGGGGAGCCTCCGCCTCCGATAGATCATCTGCCGAAACACCATCATCTGCCGCAGCCTCCTTATCTATCGAAGCTCCTGCCTCCGCCGCAGCTCCTTCATCCCCAGAACCGCTACCCTCACCAGAAGCAACCGAAGCTTCTGTCTCCCCCGGTGCCCCCGCCTCCCTGATCGCCATTACCACATCAAGCTTCATCTCGAATATCCGCTGCGAAAGGCTCTTGATAGTTTTGCCTTCGGTACCGTCGGGATTGGCTTCAAAGAATTCGAGGTTCTGGCAGTAGTCAAATATCAGAAAATGTTTCTTGTCCACTCCCGGACCAAAAAGATCGGGGCATAACCTGGTGCCGCGGCCTATCATCTGCCAGAACTTGACCTGCGACTTCACCATCTTGAAGAATACCAGGTTCACCACCCTGGGTGCGTCAATACCGGTATCGAGCATATCGACCGATACTGCTATCTGCGGATTTCGTTCTGCATGAGGATCGACAAACTTTTCAAGCAGGTCCTGCGCCTTGTTCTCGTAATGGTCAATCACCCGCAGGAATTTGCCCCGGTGCTCGGGAAAAAGCTTGTTGAACCGCTTCTCAATAAATACAGCATGTTCATGATTTTTCGCAAAGATGATGGTCTTACCCAGCCTGTCGCCCCCCTGCACCTTAATCCCCTTTTCCATCAGGTACAGCAGCACCTTGTCCACCGTATCGGCATTAAACAGCCACTTGTTCAGCGCCTCGCTGCCAATCTCGTCAGGCACCTCGCCGGTGGTCGGGTCGCCGAACTTCTCCTCGTACTCCTCCTTCTCCCTCTCCGTAAGCTCGCTGTATTTAATTCCTTCGCGCATAAATTTGACGGGGACCGATATGCCTTTCGGCGGAACAAGAAATTCGTCCTGCACAGCCTGGTCCAGCTCATAGGCAAAGGTTGGATTGTCATCTTCTATATCAAGCAGTTCGTAGGTGTTGCGGTCGATATCCTTCTTCGGCGTGGCCGTCAGTCCCACGATCATCGAGTCAAAGTACGCAAAAATAGCCCCGTATTTCTGGTACACCGACCGGTGTGCCTCATCAATGAAGATCAGGTCAAAATGGCCGGCACCGTAGAAGCGGTTATCATCACTCCTGACAGCATCGATCTTGTTCATGATGGTGGGGTAGGTGCTGAACACCAGCCTGGTTCCCGGATCCTCCCTCTCTTTGGTAAGATCGATCGACGAGAGGTGGGGGAGATGCTCGCCGAAGGCATCCTTTGCCTGCTTGACCAGCGCGTTACGGTCGGCGAGAAACAGAACCCTCTTCACCCAGTTGCACTTGGTCAGCATATCGGTAATCGCAATGGCCGTGCGCGTCTTCCCCGAACCGGTAGCCATCACCAGCAGTGCATTTCTTGCCCCTCCTGTGAGCCGGCCGTGCTCATCATCCCTGGCAAAAGCCTCGGCCACACGGCGGATCGCCTCGATCTGGTATTTGCGTTCCACTATGCTCTCGTTAACCCTGAACCTCCGTATGTCGGTCCGCGACCTCCTGCGCTCCACCATCAGATGCAGTTCATCTTTGGTATGATAACCGTGCACCTCCCTCTCCGGATAGAAAGTATCATCCCAGAAATAGATCTCAAAACCGTTGGTATAGTAGATGACAGGCCGCCTTCCGAACCTGGCCTGAATACAGTCCGCGTAAAGAGTTGCCTGGTGCCTTCCCTTGCGCACGTCGGCCATGGTACGCTTGGCTTCCACCACCGCCAGCGGCTTGCCGTCATCGCCCCACAAAACGTAATCGATATAGCCGGTACCCGACGGGTTGGTGCTGACCGGCATGCCGGTAACTTCGTACTCTATGTCATAGCTTTCGCGGAAATTTATCCAGCCGGCCTCTTTAAGGGACTGGTCTATGTAGAGCTTCCGGGTAAGCTGCTCCGATACCAGCAGGGGTATCTCCTTATCGGTGTCGTGCACCTGCTCACGACCAGTCTTTCTCTCTTTGACCTCCTGCTGCTGAGCCTCCAGTTGCCTGCGAAGCTCCTCCACTTCCCTTGCCCGGGCCTCGAGCTGTTGACGTTCGATGCGCGATTGCTCGTTTTTCCTGTCCAGCAGATCCTGCAGCCTTTGAAGTTCTGCAAGGTCATGTTCTTTCTTTTCCCCGAAAGGGATATGAGACTCTTCGAAACCGGGGATGACAGGCTCCTTTTCGGCATAGTAGAGGGCCATGAAGCTGAGGAAGCGGAACAGGTTCTTGAGGGCGATAAGCGACTCGTCGCGGCTGATGGAGTGGCCGTGGGCGGCGTTGTTGCCCAGCTTGCGGACAAGGTTTATCTCGCGGAAGATGGAAGGCTTCAGGATATCGCGGAAACACCGCTCGTGCATGAGGGAGGCAAGTTTGGTATCATAGGGTTCGCTCAGGTCGGGATCGTTGGCATAGAGCCAGCGGACAGCCTTTTCGAGGGCGCTCCGGCAGATGATGGCGCAGGCCTTGGGCGATGTAAACGCCAGACCCTCCGCCTCACTGGCTTCCCGGTAAATATCCGGCCATTCACTATGCAGGAACCTGAAGTTACCCAATTGACGGCGAGTTTTTGGAGTTTCGCAGATAAATATCCGTAATTATCACAAGGTTAACAAATATAGGAAATATCGGGGATAGTGGTGGATTCTGAGTAGAATATTTCTTGGGGGAAGAGTGAAGAAAATTTTGTAAATTTAAATAGAAATAGCTTTTATGAGAAACGGATTATTAAATTTAACCTAATATTTAAAAAGCGATATTGTAATTTAACATGATGTTGCTATATTTGTATAACATTTAATTTGAATGAACGTTTATATTATCGATAAAGATCTGAAAAACCTTTATGAAACTGGAACTTCAAAGAAGCTTAAATTGCGGAAAGATATTATTGATAAGTTCTTTGCCACAATCCAAAAAATATCGGCCGCAAGAGATATCTATGATCTTTGGAGGGATCCTGCATTGAATTTTGAAAAGTATAAAGACCATTATTCCATTAGATTATCTGGAAAATACCGGCTTGAAATGAAGGTTGAATGGGAAGACGAAGATAAAAGCAGGGGTGACTTTACTATATTCAGGATTTCAAGTCATTATGGCGATTAATAATTTTACATTATGGCTCATATAAATGAACTAAGGGCAGCAAAAAATTTTGGTCCCGGATATTTCATCCGCGAGCAAATGGAATTACGTGGCTGGGTGCAGCAGGAGCTTGCCGAAATACTTGGGATCTCTCTTAAGCACCTTAATAGCATTTTACTTGATAAACAGCCATTGACTACGGATCTGGCACGGCTGCTTTCCAATGCATTCGGCACATCACCACAATATTGGCTCAATATTGACAATGATTACAGATTGTGGCTTGAGCAGGGTAGCGATGACAAAGAAAATGCTGTTGCAGAAAAGGCTGCTATTTACAGCCATATGCCTGTCCGCGATATGGTCAGGAAGGGTTGGATTGGAAAACCCCGGGATATTGATCATTTGAAAAAGCAGGTATCAGAGTTTTGGGGTGTTGATGAATTTGATCCAGCCTCAGTTAATAATGTACTTGAATACTATCAGAGGAAGTCGGATGCATACAATCAGTTCAATGCTTCTTATAGCGCAACATGGTTACAGATGGCCAGAAAAGTTGCTTCCGGGTTGGATGTCCATGGCTATAATAGTAAGAAACTAGAAACCCTGTTTAATGAAATTTTTACTTATACCAACAGAACCGGAGGGATAGGTGAGTTCATTTCTGAATTGAAAAATTGTGGGGTAAAGTTTTTTGTGCTTCCACATCTGGAAAAAACATATCTTGATGGAGCAGCTTTTTATGATGGTGGTAACCCTGTAATTATCTATACAGCACGATATAAAAGAATTGATAATTTCTGGTTTACGGTTGCACATGAGATTGCGCATGTATTGTTTCACCTTAATGAGCAAACGCCTTATATTCTTGACAATCTGAAAGAGGTAACAGAAGATGACAAGGAGAATGAAGCTAATCGAATTGCCTCGGAAAAGCTCAGGCACCCTGAAATACTGGAATACCTGAAAGATTCATTAAATTATCTTGCCCGGTCGAAAATTGAAAAATGCTCCCGTCACCTGAATGTCCACCCGGCAATTATCATAGGAGCGCTCGCACAAAACAAAACAATTTCCTATAAGAATATCCACCTGTACAATGACAATGTCCTGGAATTGATACCGGAAAGGTATCTTCATGAATCGGTAGTGGTGTAATTTGCTGAATATTTTTGCTTGTTGATTGTAATGGAAATAAAATAGTTTTATAACTTGGTAGTGCGTGATTGGAGGATGTAATAATTTAATTCTCCATAAAAGCAGTTAATTTTGACTTTGATGGCAGACAGAGCATACATAAATTCCAGGGTACTTAAATGGGCCAGAGAATCTGCAAAGATGCAGGTAGAAGTGGCCGCATCAAAAGCATCTGTGCCTGTCAGCAAGCTTGAAAAATGGGAAGAGGGTTTAAGTCAGCCTACAATACGACAGGCTCAGAATTTAGCTAAAGCATATCGGCGCCCTTTTGCCTTACTATTTTTACCGGATATTCCCGTTGATTTCCAACCATTACAGGATTTCAGAAGAAAAGGTTCAAAGACATTAGGTACAGCTTCAGTTTTTATTATTCGTGAAATTCAGCAGAAGCAAGCGTGGATCAGTGAAGTGAATGAAGAAAACGGTGAGCCTAAGGTACCGTTTATCGGGAAGTTTTCTGTTACGGATGACCCGGTAATGGTTGCCAGGGATATCCTTGAAACTTTAGAAATTAATCCATTGTTTTATGTAATGGATAATCCAATTAAGGAATGGATTGATAAAGCTGAATTAAAGGGAATTTTTGTGTCAAGGACCAGTTTTGTTCATTCGAGACTTACACTGGATAGTGACGAATTGCAGGGCTTTGCGATTGCCGATTCTTACGCACCATTTGTATTTATAAATACAGATGACTGGAATGCCCCGCAATTATTTACACTTGTCCATGAGCTGGCTCATTTATGGATAGCTAAATCAGGCATATCAAATGCGGTTCAACCAGTATTGGAAGATAAAGATAAATATGATCCTGTTGAATTATTCTGCAGTGAAGTTGCAGCCAATGCCCTGATGCCAAAAGAATATATGCTCAGGATTGAATCGGCATCAATGAAAACTCCGGGTGAAGTATTCGGGATTTCTAAGCGATTGGGGGTAAGTTCGTTTGCGTTTTTGGTCCGGGCCCTGAAACTGAACCTGATTACAGTTGATGAATACAGGTATCTGAAAAAAGAAGCAGACAAAGGCTTCCAGGATTTTTTAAGACAAGAGGAAAATCGTAAAGCCAGGCAAAAAGAGAGAGAAGGTGGCCCAAGCCCATATTTATTGAGGGTTAATAAGAATAGTCGTTTGTTTACTCAGATTGTACTGGATGCTTTTAAAGGAGGTTCACTTGAACCCAATCTTGCCAGTAATCTATTGAATACACCCACCAATAAGTTCCCTAAGCTTGAAGCACAGCTTTACAAATGAAAACAGAAAAAGAGATATTTTGTATTGATACAAATGTGCTGATACAAGCATGGCAAAAATACTATTCACCTGATTTTTGTGCTGACTATTGGGTTATCCTTAACCGGTTGGGGCAAGATGGAAGAATATTTATTCCAGAAGCAGTTCGTGATGAAATAAATAAAACTGAGGATGCACTATCCAAATGGCTCAAAGAAAGTTATATTCCTGTAAGAAGGATTGATGAATTAGTAACTAAGTGCCTGAAAGATATATATGCAAAAGATGAAAAGCATAAATATCTTGTTGACAATACAAAGGCAAGATCAATTGCTGACCCATGGGTAATCGCTCATGCCATTCATGAACAAGCTATTGTGGTTACCAAGGAAGAAAAAACAAATGTAGTTTCTTCACGGCGAATTAAGATTCCAAATGTTTGCGAAAACATGGGAGTCCAATGGATAGATGATTTTGGATTAATACGCCGCCTGGGATTGAAGTTTAGTTGTGTAATGGATTAAAACTTGAGCCTTGCCTGTTCCTATCGTTGCTATTTAGCTTAAAAAACATTTAACATTATGAAAAGTCCATTTACTGGAAAAAACATGACCGTTCATAAAGAATGGAGAAAATTGAAATTCAGAAAAGAGGAATTTCATATTATATCGCACACATATATATGCGAAGAGACTGGTGAAAAGTTTGAAGATTATTTATTTGCTAATTTGAATTTCAATCAATTGCTAAACCAATACAGGGTTAAGCATTCCATACCATTTACAGAGCAAATTTTTTAATTTTCACGCAGAAAGAACTTAATATTCTGGAATCCATCACAAAGAAATTTTATAATTCTTCAGCGAAAGAAATAATTGACATACGTCACAAGGAGAGTGCCTTGAAAGATAATGAGAAGGGAAGGAAGATTATCGAACATTATTATGCTTTTAATTTAAGGAAAGTTGATCAACTAATTGAATGGAATAATATTGTCACTTGGGGGTCCCATACCAAGTGCCCTGAAAAAAAACAATCTTGTAATCCTGCTGAATATCGGCTGAGAAATATGAATAGAAGAGAATACAGATATGGCAAAAAGTAAGTACGACAAGAATTACATAGAAGGTGGATACCTTATGAATTATGAAAAACCTAATTCATATAGGTACCATAGCAACCATGTTT
>REEN01000060.1 GCA_007695015.1 Marinilabiliales bacterium | reverse complement strand
GGAGTGCCCTGGGTTATATCAATAGTGCCATCGCCAAAAGCAAGGGTGCCCGGACCCGAGAGCTTCACCTTTGTCAGGGTGCCGGTGCCTGTTATCTTAAACTCCAAAAGGGTGAAAACATGGTTGTAACGAAAATTAACCCCAGTTACCTTATCCGGCTCCACCGGCGGGCTTACCCCTGTCACCGGAGTGGCTACCAAAAAGTCCAGCGCGCCGATATGGTCGCTGTCGTCTCCCCCGGACTGGGTCTGCTCAGAGGCAAGGGAAATTGACACTGCGGTGGCCGGTTCGGAATCATTTCCTCCATCATAAGGATAATAAGCATAAAAATCGTGAAGACCAAAGCCCCAGTAAATATTACCTTCAAATTCAGAGCTCTTGCCGCTGGTCTGTGCTGTAAACTCAGCATTTTTAACACCCGTTTCTCCTTTAGCAGGCGGGAGTGCCTCGGGAGAGTAGATACCCACCTTGTCTGTATCTGCAATCCAATGAGTTTCCAGCCCTTCCAGGGTGGTCTTGGTCGTGCCGCCGCCGGAAGTATGGCCCGTTACACGTATCAGTGTCCCGGACAATTCCTGGTCAGCTTCAGCAGAGAGGTCATCCTGCTCGACAGCAGGCTCCTCCTTTTCACACGAAATGACCGCTATCATAAAAAACATTGAAATTATCAATGCAAATCTGGTTTTTGTAATCTTTTTCATAAGCTAATTTTTAATTTTAGATTTTTTTATCTCCCCCTGTGAATTACCACCAGTCTTTATTCCAATCCTCAGCCGAGTTGGCAAAACCTTTTTCAATGGAAACCTCCACCACTTCAATAGCAGGTGGTTCATAAGAATCGATAATCAATCGATTATCTTTGATCTCATTGCTTTTTTCCTTTTCCATAAGTTGATGTTTTTAATTATTCTTAAATATCCAAATTGAAATTTTAGTGCCGGGGTTCACCCGGTTATTTGAATAAAAGCTATTCAAAGTGGCCAATTTGGCTTAACTCCACCCTTGAATACTTTATATTCTTTGTCCATTTGGCACAAATGCCATTTTTCAATCGCAGTAGCGATCTTACCAAACCGTCGCTGCTAAAGGCAGCAATCCTGCAAATCCGGCTTACCCCTGTGATCCAGACAAGCCACCTAGCTGCCCCGCACCTCCCTGACCATTATGGCGTTAAGTCTGCGCCTGATGGTTTGCACCTTCTCCAGGCTCTGCTTGTCAACACCTGTTGCCGGGCTCTTTTTCTCATTGATCAGCATCTCAACCTCGTCACACAATTCAAGGCACACGTCCACCTGGCGGTCTTCAAGAAGCCTCTCCGCCATCGAGATCCATCGTCTGGTTTGCTGTTCAGTGTCGCTCACTCTTCTCGGATAAATAAGCTACCCCGGGGCAGAACCCCGAAGTACCAAATAAAACTTATTGTTCCCGGCCATACGGTTCGGGATGTCAATCGCTTTGCCAGTTAAAAGCGGATGAAACCCGCATCAGCCTTCGGCAGACAAAACAACATGTATAATTAATAGTAAATTTAAGGTGGGCAGCAGGCGTTGTCAACTCGTAAAACTACCAGTTTTGCTACTGGTAAATCCCGCAATTTCTGACGGAAAGGACTAGTAAATTCCGCAATATCTCAAAAGTAGGACTGGTAATTCCCGCAACTTTTTCCGCCGAAAGGCAAAAATTTACCCCCCAGGGATACAACCTCAATCACAACATCATCTGTTGCCGGCGGGATGTTTGCATCGGGCGGGTAGGTTCGGAAGGACCGCGGTTCTAAAGCTTCACTATACCCTGCTTTATAGCGTACTTCACCAGGTCGGCCGTGGTGCGGAGATCCAGCTTTTCGAGAATTTTGGCTTTGTGGAACTCTACGGTGCGGGTGCTTATATTCAGCTTATCGGCTATCTCCTTGCTGCAAAGTCCGTCAGCCAGGCATTTCAGTGTCTCCTTTTCCCTGTCCGACAGGCAGGGCGGACCGGTATCGTCCCGGGCTGCCTTCACGTGATGGGTATAGCTTTTGTATATGATCTTCGAAAGGTTAGCCCCGAAATACTCCTCACCTCTGTTAACCAGGGAAATTGCCTCGGTAAGCTCCTCCCGCGAGGTGTCCTTGGGAAGGAAGCCGTCAGCGCCGGCACGTATCGACTCAATTATATTTTCCTCATCTGTATTTGCTGACAGCATCAGTATCCCGACCTTCTCATGCTTTTGTCGTAGCTCGCCGGCAATCTCAACGCCCGATTTGCCCGGCAGCGATATGTCAAGCACTACAACGTCGGGAATATCCTGCCTGAGCAACTGCATCAGCTCATCGTATCCGGCCGCCTCGCCGGTCACCTTAACCCGGTCGCAGTCAAAAAACATTGCCTTTATCCCGTCACGCACGATCTGGTGGTCATCAACTATTACTATTTCTATCATATCATTACAGTTTTCACGACAAGCTAACTTCCCCGGAAGGTAAAGTGAAAATGAACCTCGACCCCCTGCCCGGCTCGCTCTCAGCCCATATCTCACCATCCATCCTCTCGACAAGCTCCCGGCAGATGATCAGCCCCATGCCGGTGCCCTTGCCTTCAGGATTGCCTATGGCCCGTGCGTCAACATCAATGCGGAAAAGCTTGGTTACATCCTCGGGCGCGATACCCAACCCCCTGTCTTCAACGGTAACCATCACGCGGTTACCGTTTGAAGAGGCCCTGATGGTAACGGGATGGCCGTTACCTGAAAATTTCACCGCGTTGGTAACCAAATTGTTTATTAAAGAGCAAAGATAGGTCCTGTTGGCACGCACCCTGGTATCAGCAGGTATCTCGTTTACAACTTCGGAACGGTGCTCGCCGATGAAACAGTAAAGAGCTGCCACGGCCTCTCCTGCAACACTGGCAAGATCCAGGGTCTCCACCCCGGTTTTCGCCGTATCATGTTTCAGCAACGCCCATTCCAGCATGTTTTTCAGAAGGTTGTTAAGCTGCAGGGCGGACTGCTGCAATTGTTCAATCCACTCCTTTCTCTCTTCCTCATCAATGCTGTCAAAACCGCGCTCCAGGGCCGATGTAATGTTCAAGAAAGCAGAGAATGGATTCTTCAGGTCATGGGCCAGAATTGATATGAACTTGTCCTTGGTTGAGTTGAGCTCAGCCAGTTCACGGTTCTTCTCTTCCAGCAGCCTGGAAGTCCGCTTCCTGTTGTAATAGAGCCGGAGGAGAAGCGCCGACAACAACAGGAACGACAGGGCGATGACAATAAGAAAGATCCTCCCCATCCTTGCATTTTCAATACGAATCCTGGCAAGCTCGTTTTCCTGGCTCAGCAGACTTATTTCATTCTCTTTCTTTTCAGATTCATACCTTACCCGCATATCGTTGAGCGAAGCTGTTTTCTCCTCTGAAAATACCCTTTCACTCAATTCAATGTACCTGTCGGCATAATGCAATGCCATCGCGGTGTTGCCGGTCCTTGCATATGCATTCCTGGCCAGCATTGCAGCGACATGCTGCTGATCCAGTGAGTTCAGCTCTTCAGCCAGGCGGTATGCTTCATCAGCATAATGTACCGCGCTCCCGGCAAGTGCACTCCTTTCCGCCGCAGGCAACCCCTCAAGATCGTATCTCATAAGAAACAATTCAGAAAGATTACCCTGAGCCTTTGACTCGGTAAGCATATCATTTACCTCTATGGCAATCTCAAGCGCCCTCCGGTAATATTCCTCAGCCCTGCCAATTCCCCGGACGACTGCCGCCCCATCTCCGGCAATTCGTGAAGCATCCCTTGTCAGGTTGCCCAGGTTATTATAGCAAAGCGCCTGCCCCCACCGGTCACCCAGCTCCTGCCTCAGCCGGAGCGTTCGCGTGAACATTACAAGTGCCGTGTCATAGTGAATTTCCCTTTCGGGGATGTCAACGGCCTCGTTACCCAGATCGTAATACAATACCCCCAGGTTATTGTAAAGCTTGACGCTTCCAACATCGTTACCTGCACTTTCAGTAATCTCAAGGGCGCGCTCGTAATATTCACGGGCCACGTTGAAGTCCTTCCGCTTGTGGTTGATGATCGCGATGTTATTGTAAGAATTGTAGATATTGAGGCTGCAGCCTATTTCATATCCTATATTCAGGGCCAAGAAGTACATTTCCAGGGCAGTGACATAGTCGCCCCAGTTTGTATAAACATAAGCAATATAACGGATGGCCTTGGCCTTTTGCTGAGTAAATTTCCTCTCAAAAGGCCCGTCCGGCATTTCAAGATTCATTTCAGCCAGCTCCCTGGCCTCAATGAAATAATCCAACGCCGTTTCAGGGTCGTTGAAATAAAAATGGTCGCCTATCTCAAGAAGAAGCTCGAACTTAACAGTGTCGTGATAGGGTCTTTGCAGTTCAGCCATAAGGGAATCAACAACATCTCGCCCTGCAGATATTGTCAATGACGCTCTAAATATCAGAAAACCAATGATTAAATAAAAGAAGACTATTGGTCTCAGGGTCCCTATATCAATACCTCTGAAACTGCACATTTTTTTTTTGCCCGGCTAATATCAAGCAAATTACAAAAAAATCTTTGCACGGATGCAATGACAATTAATAATATGCAAAAAAGGCTGCCCTTTTATGACAACCTCATTAACAATACGATATAAAAACCCTTACCTGCTCAGCATCCACACATCCCTCAGTCAGCCAATTCGCCTGAGCTGCCTCATCATGACCAGCGACTCATCGGGATTTGTTATAATAAATTAGCTGAATTAATAGAAAAAAATTATATTTTTGTAAACCAAATGTGAGAATTAGTCATATCTATGGTTCACATATGAAGAAAAAAGATTTTATAAAAGAAATTTATAAAGACAATCGAAGCGTTTTCAATTTCCAGGAGATTGCCATGCTGCTGAATGAAACGGATGCTTCACGCCTGCGGCAAAAGATCAATTATTACGTGAAAACAAACGCGATAATCAACGTTCGGCGGGGCATTTACGCTAAAGAGGGTTACAGTGCTGAGGAGTTGGCCTGCAAGATATACACACCCGCCTATCTTTCGCTTGAATATGTACTGCAGAAAGTTGGTGTGATTTTCCAGTACAGCGAAAAGCTGACGGCATTAAGTTATCTCAGCCGGACCATAGTGGCAGACAAATACACCATAAGTTACCACAAAATAAAAAACAACATTCTTGTTAATCCGGCAGGTATCATCCGCCAGGATACCGGTATCAACATAGCATCAACTGAAAGAGCCCTGCTTGATATGCTTTACCTGAACAAAGAGTATTATTTTGATGTAATCACGGGAGTTGATAAACATAAGATAATAGAACTTTTACCTGTTTACAGGTCAAAAAAGTTGCAGATGCGCGTTGAAAAAATCCTGGACCTTCAACATGTAAATAATTTTTAAAGCATTAACCGTATGGTTGATATAAACAAACACAGGTTTTTTATCGTACAGCTTTTAAAAAGCATATACTCCGACATAATCCTGGGTAATAATCTCGGTTTCAAAGGTGGAACTGCCCTGATGCTGTTTTATGACCTTCCACGATACTCCATTGATTTGGATTTCAATTTACTGAACCCCTCCAGGTCGACTGAGGTTTTCAATAGAACGCTTGACATTGCTGCCGGTTATGGAAAAATAAAGGACGAGGCAATAAAGCATTTCGGAATGATTATCGTTTTGGATTACGGTCCGGGTGAGCACAATCTTAAGATTGAAATATCCGGCAGGCTGGTAAATGACAGCTATGAAGTAAAGAACTACCTGGGCATACCCATGCAGGTGATGCAGCTTCCCGATATGTTCTCGCATAAACTTTGTGCCCTGACTGACAGGAAAATGATTGCAAACCGGGATATTTTTGACTGCTGGTTCCTCATGAAGCGCCGTACCCCACTGAACCAAAAGATTATTGAAGATCGCATGAAAACAGATTTACACGCATACTTACAACAGTGTATTGACAGGATAGAACAAGTTAATGAAAAACGGATACTCAGCGGTCTTGGTGAACTTATGGATGAGGAAATCAAAAAATTTGTCAGAACCAAACTAAAGGCAGAAACCATAAGCCTGCTTAAAACATACAGGCAATTTCCGATATGATTTATAACCCCCAATTTCAGATTTTTCGACTATGAATTGGCCCGATTATTATACCAGTGACTACCCATAACTCTCCCCGCCTTTGAAGGGGTCGCGGTTGCAGCCGTAACCCTCACTCCTGCCCCACTGGGGATTGTTCGCTCGGGCCTTGAACACTATAGGGAAAGAACATGCATGGCACACACAAAAAAGGCTGCCCGGGAACGGACAGCCTGACTAACAATTTTGTACAACAAGTATTACCTGCTCAGCATCCACACATCCTCAAGTCCGCCGATCCGCCTGAGTTGCCTCATCATTACAAGTGCCTCATCGGGATTAGCGGTGGAGTAGACAGATACCCGGTAAAGCCCGTTTCCGGCATCAAGTACTTCGGTGCGGTAACCGTCATGGGAAAACTTTTCGCTCAGCGTAAGGGCGTTCTGCCGGTTCCTGAAGCTGCCTGCAACAAGGTGATGGGTTCTGCCATTGGTGGCAGGCCGCGTGGTTTCAACGGAAGGCCGGGTGGTTTCAACAGCGGGCCGGGTGGTTTCAACAGCGGGCCGGGTGGCCTCAGCTAACGCCTGCGATGCTGCAGCGGGCGATGGAGTGGCTTCGGTTCGCGCCGGAGAAGTTTCAGGGGGTGAAACGGTTTCAGCGGGTGCCGGTCTGGCTTCCGCTTCATAAACCGCATCGCGTGATGCTACCTCATCAGCAGGGGGTGCAAATTCCGGGCCGGCGGCTGCATCAATTGCGTCCCGGGCAGGCTCTTCGTACATCAGTGCATTGCGCTGGGTTGTAACAGCGGCAGCCGGCTCTTCAACCGGTCCGGTGTCAATTATTCCCTCCCCATCGGCGGGAACCTGCCTTATGCCTGAATCAACAACTGCTGAGAACGGGTTTATTGAAGAGAGGTCAAAGCTGAACTCCCTCATAACATCACTGTTCATGGCACCCCAGGTCAATGCTGCAATGAGAGGTATACCTACGGCGGCATATTTCAGAAGCCTGCGGGTGCGCGGCATGATGCGGCGCTCGCCGGCGGGGTCTGCTTTCCTGCGCTCCTTCTTTGATTTCCGGGTGGTTTCAAGTGCCGGGCACCTGAAGAATGAGAGGCCGTAGGCATCGGTCAGGAAATTGGCTGATGGATCGGGGTCAAACTGCAGTGAACCCTGCCTCGTTACCGAGAACTGGCCAATACCGTCAAAATTGACGACCCGGCCCTCTTTAATCTTCCGGTTCACATCGGCGGCAAACTTTTCAACCAGCGACCTGGCATCGACGTAATTCAGAGAGAGGCGGGCGGACAGGTAACTGATAAGCAGTCCGTCATTATGGTCAAGCCTTGCATTGAACCCCACCTCCCTGGCCGGGGGATGAAAGCTGTTGGCAGCCCTGTCGATATGTGCCGACCGTTCGTTGGTCACAAACCCGCCGAATCCCGGCACCACCACACAATCATGATGGTAGAGCAGATCTTTGATATGTTTTACAATTTCCAAAGTCCGGATATTTATTACAGGTGATCTTTATCACAAAAGTAAAGAATTATTCCATGATAATGCCCCTACATCTCCTATTTTTTTTAACTTTGCTTCCTGCCGAACAAAACCCCTAAAATACAGGCGTTAAGCATGGAAAAGATAGTTATGGTCGATCTTCCCGGTCAGTACCGGCGGTTAAAAAGTGAGATCGACAGGGCAATGAACCAGGTGATAGAATCGGGAGCCTTTATCAACGGCCCCGAGGTCAGTTCCTTCCGTGAAAACCTGCAGTCTTATCTAAATGCCGGACATGCGGTGACATGCGGCAACGGCACCGACGCCCTCCAGATAGCGCTTATGGCGCTCGACCTGAAGCCGGGCGATGAGGTGATCACCACACCCTTCACCTTTATTGCCACTGTTGAAGCCATAGCTTTACTCGGACTAAAACCGGTTTTTGCCGATGTCTGCCCCCGTTGCTTCAACATCGATGCAAGGGCCATCGAAAAGGCCGTCACCCGGAAGACGAAGGTCATACTGCCGGTACACCTTTACGGGCAGTGTGCCAACATGGACGCGATAATGGAGATAGCCGGCAAACATAATATATATGTAATTGAAGATGCAGCACAGTCGCTCGGCAGCGAATACACTTTTGAAAACGGACTGGTAAAGAAAGCCGGAACAATAGGTCATATAGGCTGCACCAGCTTCTTCCCCTCCAAGAACCTCGGTTGCTTCGGTGACGGGGGTGCGATCCTGACCAACACTCCCGAGCTTGCGGCAAAGATGAAGGCCATAACCCACCACGGATCAACGGTCAAATACTACCACGACATGGTGGGGGTCAACTCGAGGCTCGACACCCTGCAGGCGGCAATTCTCGATGTGAAGCTTAAGTACCTTGACAAATTCAATGAGGCAAGAACAGAGGCTGCCGGTTATTATGACAGGGCGCTCGGCGACATTGGCAACCTGATCCTCCCGAAAAGGCTCAGGCAGTCCACCCACATATTCCACGCCTACACGGTAAGGACTCCGGCCCGTTACAGGGACAAACTGCGTGAATTCCTGGGCAAACGCGACATTCCGACCATGATATACTATCCCCTGCCGATGCATCTTCAGAAGGGTTACTCAGGGTACGGCTACCAGGAAGGCGACTTCCCGGTTGCAGAAGAGCTTTGCTCAACAGTCCTCTCCCTTCCCATGCACACGGAGCTGAAACAGGATCAGATGGAGTACATCTGCGCAGCTGTTCACGACTTTTTCAAAAACAATCCAGAATGAGCGAAGATAAGGGTTACCAGGCTCACGAAACAGCCGTAATTGACGAGGGTTGCAAGATTGGAAAGGGTACACGGATATGGCACTTTTCGCATATCATGCCCGGCTGCACCATTGGCGAGAACTGCAACCTGGGGCAGAACGTGGTGGTTTCGCCCGGTGTGGTTCTGGGACGTAACGTGAAAGTGCAGAACAATGTATCGATATATACAGGGGTGATATGTGAGGATGATGTCTTCCTGGGGCCCTCCATGGTGTTTACCAACATTGTGAACCCCAGGAGCGCCGTTGTGAGAAAAGAGCAGTACGTCAAAACTCTGGTGGGAAGGGGGGCAAGCATTGGCGCCAACGCCACCATTATCTGCGGAAACAATATAGGCCGATACGCCTTTATAGGCGCAGGCGCAGTGATAACCAAAGAGGTCAGGCCATATGCCCTTGTCGTGGGAAACCCGGCGCGGCAGACAGGATGGATGAGTGAGTATGGCCACAGGCTCGATTTTGACAAAGAGGGCTTTGCAACATGCCCTGAAGGGGGAGAGAAGTACAGGCTGGAAAACGGGGAAGTGAAAAAGCTGGAATGATAAGATCAGGCTTTGTAAAGCTGCTTGCAAACCGGTTGATTGCAGCTGATCGCAGGCAGCTCCCTGAAATGGCAAATCCTGCATATGGCAGCAACCGGGTATTGACAGATCGATTCGAAGCGGCAAGATACAGAATGATGGAGTAACAATACAGAGTATGTCAGTGAAACAAAAGAATTTTGCGCTCATAGGTGTCGCCGGCTACATTGCCGTAAGACACCTGCAGGCTATAAAGGAGACCGGTAACAGGCTGCTGGCCTCACTGGATCCTTTCGACAGTGTGGGGACTATAGATGCCTACTTCCCGGAGGCCGACTTTTTTGTTGAATTCGAAAGGTTCGACAGGCATATCGACAAGCTGAAACGTACAGGCACCAATGTCGACTACGTGAGCATATGCTCGCCAAACTACCTTCATGACTCCCACATCAGGTTCGCCATGCGACAGGGAGCCGATGCCATTTGCGAGAAGCCGGTGGTACTCAACCCGTGGAACCTCGATGCGCTGGGAGAGATCGAGAAGGAGACAGGGAAGAAGATCTACAACATACTGCAGCTCAGGCTCCACCCTTCAATCATTGAATTGCGTGAAAAGATTATGAAGGAGCCTCCTGAAAAGATACACGATATTGATCTCTCATACATAACAAGCCGCGGCAACTGGTACCACATATCATGGAAGGGAGATATGCAGAAGTCCGGCGGAGTGGCCACGAACATCGGCGTACACTTTTTCGATATGCTCACCTGGATATTCGGGCCGGTGCGGGAGAATATAGTCCATCTGTCCGACAGCCGCCGCGCGGCGGGGTATCTCACACTCGAGAAGGCAAGGGTGAGGTGGCTGCTCAGCATCGACCATGACGACCTGCCCCAACAGTTAAAGGAGCGGGGACAAAGGACCTACAGGTCAATAACGATCGACGGCGACGAGATTGAGTTCAGCGACGGTTTTACCAACCTGCATACACAAACATACAGGGAGATACTTGCCGGGAAGGGGTACGGGCTCGAAGAGTCGAGGCGGTCGATCGAAACAGTCTATACCATAAGGAACTCCCTGGCGGTCGGACTGAAGGGGGAGTATCACCCGCACCTGAAAAAAATTACCGGTACCTGAATAAGAATGCCGGCACCCGTGGCAGCAGCCCGGAAGAGACAACTATAAACAAACACGGAAAATCAAATAATTAAAATGTACGAAGAACTAATAAAAAAGGAGAAGAAGATTTCGCTGATCGGACTTGGTTATGTAGGCCTCCCGATAGCTCTTGAATTTGCAAAAAAAGTGCCGGTCATCGGATTTGACATCAAACCCGACCGTATCGAGATGATGAAAAAGGGGATAGACCCGAGCAGGGAGCTGGACGCGGAAGCCTTTGAGGGGTGCGACATAGTGTTCACCTCCGACCCGGCCGACCTGAAAGGGGCCGATTTCCACATCGTGGCTGTGCCAACCCCTATAGACGATCACAACCTGCCCGACCTGACACCCGTTTTGAAGGCCTCGGAGACTGTAGGCAGGATACTAAAGAAGGGTGATTACGTGGTTTACGAATCGACGGTATATCCCGGATGCACGGAAGAGGACTGCGTGCCGGTGCTGGAGGAGCTGAGCGGACTTAAGTCCGGTACCGATTTCAAGGTGGGCTTCTCGCCCGAAAGAATCAATCCCGGCGACAGGGAGCATACCCTTACAAAGATCGTAAAGGTGGTGAGCGGCAATGATGAAGAGGCTCTTGAAAACATTGCAAGGACATATGAGCTGATCATTGAAGCCGGCGTGCACCGGGCCAGCTCGATAAAGGTGGCAGAAGCGGCCAAGATAATCGAGAACACCCAGCGCGACATCAATATCGCATTCATGAACGAGCTGGCGATGATATTCAACAGGATGAATATCAACACCCATGAGGTACTAGAGGCGGCCGGCACAAAATGGAACTTCCTGGGGTTTTATCCCGGACTGGTGGGGGGGCATTGCATAGGGGTCGATCCCTATTACCTCACACATAAGGCAAGGGAGCTGGGCTACCATTCGCAGATAATAACGGCGGGACGCTATATCAACGACTCCATGGGAAGGTACGTTGCCAGGCAGACCATCAAGAAGATCAGTTCGCTCGGGAAAAACAGCATGCAGTCGCACATACTGATAATGGGGGTCACCTTCAAGGAGAACGTGAGCGACATAAGAAACTCAAAGGTGGCTGATGTCTATAACGAGCTTAAGGCTTACGGCGTAAAGCATATCGACGTGGTCGATCCCTGTGCCTCCTCAGATGAAGTCGAAGAGGAGTACGGGTTCAGGCTGAAAGAGAAGCCGGGGAAGGACTACGATGCGGTGATAGTGGCCGTGAACCACAAAGAGTACATGGGGTTGCCGGCCGACTGGTTCAGGGAGGTTACCAATACCAACGCGCTTCTGGTTGACGTTAAAAGCATATACAGGGAACAATTTGTAAACGGACAGGACGGACTTCATTACTGGAGCCTGTAGAAATCCCCCTGCCAAAGACCGGGAAACCATGCATAATATTCTTGTTACCGGCGGCACAGGTTACATTGGTTCACACACTGCCGTCGAGCTTATCGAAAAGGGTTTCAACGTACTCATTGCCGATAACCTGTCCAACTCATCAGTTGAGGTTCTTGATGGGATTGAGAAGATAACCGGGGTAAGGCCCGGTTTTGAAAAGATCGACCTTTGCGACGGACCTCATCTGCGCGATTATTTCACGTCCAGCCCCGGCATTGATGCCGTAATTCATTTCGCTGCAGCCAAGGCGGTGGGCGAGTCGGTCGAAAAACCGCTGATGTACTACCGCAACAACCTTGTATCGCTTATAAACCTGCTTGAGGAGATGGAGCAACACGGTACAGTCCCGCTGGTCTTCTCATCCTCCTGCACCGTTTACGGGCAGCCCGATAAGCTGCCGGTTACAGAGGAAGCGCCGGTAAAAAAGGCCGAGTCACCTTACGGCAATACAAAGAAGATCTCCGAAGATATAATTGCCGGCACCGTTGCAGCATCGGGCAGGCTCAGAGCGATATCACTCCGCTATTTCAACCCGATAGGTGCACACCCCTCGGCATTAATAGGAGAACTGCCACTGGGGGTCCCGGAAAACCTTGTGCCTTTCATTACACAGACCGCGATCGGGATGAGGGATGAGCTTAAGGTTTTCGGGAATGACTACAACACTCCCGACGGATCCTGCATAAGGGACTACCTGCATGTGACCGACCTGGCAAAGGCCCACGTAACAGCAGTAAAAAGACTTCTTGAAAACAGGAACAAAAGCGGCTATGAAGTATTCAACCTGGGTACAGGGAAGGGTGTTTCGGTACTGGAGATGATAAAGACCTTTGAAAAGGTGACCTCGGTCAGGCTTAAATACAAAATAACAGGCAGGCGCGCCGGCGACATTGAGCAGGTGTGGGCAGACACCACCCTGGCTAACAATGAGCTGGGCTGGAAAGCCGAAAGCAGCCTTGAAGAAACACTTGCTTCGGCATGGAAATGGGAGCAGTACTACAGGAAAATGAAGGATAAAAAGTAAAACCGGTTCAGGAGCCGGGATCGGGCCCTTCTGAGAAAAGGGCTGCGGCAAGCTGAACCTGTAAACATACAACAAGAAGATGCAGAAAACGATTCTGATAACAGGAGGAGCAGGTTTCATCGGCTCGCACGTGGTAAGGCGGTTTGTAAGGAATTACCCCGGCTGCCGCATAGTGAACCTCGACAAGCTTACCTACGCGGGAAACCTGGAGAACCTTACCGATATCGAAAGTGAACCCAATTACAACTTTGTAAAAGGCGACATTGCCGACCAGGAATTCATTGATGGCCTGTTCTCGAAGCACAGTTTCGACGGGGTGATACACCTGGCTGCCGAATCACATGTCGACAGGTCCATCAGCGGCCCTATGGAATTTATAACAGCCAACATCATAGGAACGGTTAACCTGCTGAATGCTTTCAAAGAGCAGGCAGGCAACCATGAAGGGAAACTGTTCTACCACATCTCCACCGACGAGGTTTACGGCTCACTCGGCAGTGAGGGGCTTTTCACTGAAGAGACCGCCTATGATCCGCGTAGTCCCTATTCCGCCTCCAAGGCAGGCTCAGACCATATGGTACGTGCCTGGCACCACACCTATGGCATTCCGGTGGTCATATCAAACTGCTCGAACAATTACGGACCCAACCAGTTTCCCGAAAAGCTCATACCCCTGGCGATCAACAATATCTTAAACAGCAAGCCTGTGCCTGTTTACGGGAAGGGGGAGAATGTAAGGGACTGGCTCTATGTTGAGGACCACGCCACGGCCATAGACCTTATCTTTCACAAGGGCCTCACAGGCGAGACATACAACGTGGGAGGCAACAACGAGTGGCGCAATATAGACCTTGTAAAGCTGCTCTGCGGGATAATGGACCGTCATCTGGACCGCAGGCCCGGCACATCGGCAAAGCTGATCACCTTTGTGAAGGACAGGGCCGGCCATGACATGCGCTATGCCATCGACAACTCAAAGGTAAGCCGGGATCTGGGCTGGAAACCTTCAGTCTCATTCGAGGAGGGACTGGACCGCACCGTAGGGTGGTACCTGGAAAATGAAAAGTGGCTGAAGGGTGTTCTCAGCGGCGGCTACAGGGATTACTACCAGAAACAGTATACCGAGCGGTAAAAATTCATGCGCTCCATGATTAACAGGTGCCAACTGTCTGCTTTGCTGATCGCAGGTGCCTGCTGCCATCTCTCCAGGTTTACCGGCAGACATTGGCAACTTCCGGCCAACGTCTCTATGCCTTGAGGACCGTAAGCGGCCGGCCTATCGTCATTCGACGGTAACCGATTTGGCAAGGTTGCGGGGCTGGTCTACGTCACACCCGCGTTCCACTGCAATATGGTAGGCGAAAAGCTGAAGCGGGATGACCGAAAGCAGCGCCGAGAAGATGATGTTGCTTTCGGGCACTTCCATGATATGATCAGCAACTGACGATATCTGCTCATCCCCTTCGTTCACGACGGCGATCACTATCCCCTTCCGGGCCTTGATCTCCTGTACATTGCTCACTATCTTCTCATAGTATTTATCCTTTACACCCACAACCACCACGGGCATTTTTTCATCAATCAGCGCAATGGGCCCATGCTTCATTTCGGCTGCCGGATATCCCTCTGCATGTATATAAGATATCTCCTTGAGCTTGAGCGCCCCTTCAAGAGCTACCGGGAAACAGTAGCCCCTTCCTATATAGAGCATACTTGGGATGTCGCTGAATCGTTTTGCAATGTCACTGATCTTTGAACTCTGCTCCAGTATCCGGTTAATCTTTGATGGTATTGAATGCATTTCCCCGATAAGGGAACGGTACTGATCTTCATCGATATGACCCCGTTTGCGTCCCAGTAAAAGGGCTATCATCGTCAGCACGGTCACCTGCGCGGTAAATGCCTTTGTCGAAGCGACACCTATCTCAATCCCGGCATGTGTATATACGCCGGCATCGGTCTCACGGGAGAGTCCCGAACCGGTTACGTTGCAAATGCCCAGGACCATGGCTCCGGCCTCCCGTGCCATTCTGACTGCCGCCAGGGTGTCGGCGGTCTCCCCGCTCTGTGATATGGCAACCACGATGTCATCGGGCCCCAGCACCGGGTTCCTGTACCTGAACTCTGATGCATACTCAACCTCAACGGGTATGCGGGCCAGATCCTCCAGCAGGTACTCTCCTATCAGTGCTGCATGCCAAGAAGTGCCGCATGCCACTATGACCAACCTGGCGGACTCCTGCAACCGGTCGATCACACTGTGAAGTCCGCCCAGCTTGATATCGCTCTGGTCAGGTACCAGCCTGCCCCTGAAGGTATCGGTTATTGAACGTGGCTGCTCAAAGATCTCCTTGAGCATATAGTGCTCATAACCCCCTTTGTCATAATCGTTTGTGTCGATATTGATGCTCTGAAGCTTCATCTTCGGCTCATCGGCCCTTACTGTCTTCAGGGTAAGCTCATTGCTTCTGATAATGGCAACATCATTGTCATTAAGGTAGATCACCGATTTTGTATAGCCGGCTATCGGAGAGGCATCGGAGGCAATGAAGTACTCGCCCTCGCCAATGCCGATGACAAGGGGACTGCTGCAGCGGGCAGCTATCAGTTGTCCGGGTTCATCCGTGCACATGACCACCAGTCCGTAAGTCCCCAACACCTTGGTAAGCGCAAGCCTTACCGCGACCTCTGCCGGAACTTTGCCCTTCAGGTAAATGTATTCGATAAGGTTGGCCAGAACCTCGGTGTCGGTCTCCGACCTGAATGCATATCCCCTTTTTTCAAGCTTATTCTTTAGGAGGTCGTAATTCTCTATTATGCCGTTGTGTATAATGACAAAGTGGCCATCCTGGCTGGTATGGGGGTGTGCATTTATGTCGTTGGGTTCACCATGAGTGGCCCAGCGGGTGTGGCCCATGCCGGTGGTCGCGGTTACGTCGGCCCCGGCTATATAATCTTCGAGATCCTTTATCTTGCCGCTGCATTTAAAGACGGTGGGCTTTTTGCCAAAGAGAGAAATACCGGCCGAATCATAACCCCGGTATTCAAGCTTGGCCAGACCATCCATCAGAACCGGGTATGCCTGACGGTGACCTGTGTAACCTACAATTCCACACATACTTTAGTGTCTTGTATATTTTATTTCAAGCCAGGGCCCGCCTTCAGAATGAAGGCTGTTGGTCAGTACGGCCCTGTGGGGATTGGTGCCGCCTTCCCTGACGCTCAGGTAAAGGTAATCGTGTACCTTGTTTCCCTTGACATAGTTCTGGAACCAGTTTGTGACCCTCATCACATAGGCACCTTTCTCTTCATCATAGCTCCCGCCGAAGTAGGCATCGCCGAGTCCGAAATCAGGCACGCCGGTAAGCATTCCCTCTTCACTCCTTTCGAAAAGCGCTACCTTGCCCGGCAGTGGAAAATCCTCGTTATAAGAGCCCTTATTAACAGGGATGTAAATTGTTGCCGAGGTTATGCTGACGGGCATCGAATCGCGCCAGGCATGCAGGTTTTCAAACTCAAGCCTGGAAATCATGCCCCCGCCTCCCTGGATGTAGTAGAGAGAATCACCGGTACCTGTCATTCCGATCCTGTCGCTGAACACCGCATTTTCGTAATCCTGGCTGAGGATGTTGATCCTGTTTGCCCCTTCATTGATTATGAAGTCATACCTGAAGTTTGTATCGACCGTATCGGGAGTATTCTCATTCCTGTAGAAGAGGGACAGTTTTGAACTGGCGTGGTTCAGGTTTATGGTGTAGACAGAACCCCTGGCGTTGTCATCATCAAGTGCGACATCCACGTAAATCCCCTTGAAATATCTTAAAAAAGCACTGAGGGACAGGACAGACGAATCGGGTGCAAAAAGCAGCTTATCCTGCACACGCTGGTTGGTCAGATGAAATGATATAAGTGTGTCACCGGCCGGCACGCCTATCTTTTGACTGGCAAGAGGCTCATCGGCATATACCCCGGGAAGCGGATCAAAATTTGAATAATATCTTGCTGTATAATCTATATCCTCACTAAGCTCCCAGACTGTTATCTCCTGCTCTTCTGTTCCCCGTCCGTATGAACCTGTAACAACAAGGTAAAGCACCAGGGAGTCAAAAACAGGCAAGTCGCCGAAATCAATCTGGTCCCACACCCCGATTTGGGTAACAAATGAAGCATTCATCCTGCCGAAGACTGGGTCGTTCAAAACACCGAGCAACGACCGCGGGTGATCGATGGCAAGTATTGAATCCCGTGACCATACCGATGTTGAAATATCTCCGTCTTCTATAGTCTTGATATTGAACCGGTCAGAGGGAGGCTGCACCTCAAGTCCGACAAAGCTCGATTCCTCGCAGGAAGTGAGGAATGTAAATACTCCTGTAAGAAAAAGCAATACGGGAATCTTCCTTAATAAATCAAATGTAGTTGTTGCAGCTTTCCGGGTAATAGAGTCAATTGGAGACATTGAAGGATCCGTTTAATAAATTATCATAAAAGTCCGAGTAAAGATCAACGTAATCATCGGCCGGTTGGTATTCAAGAACCGGTTTTTTTTCCTTTGCAACATGATCTTTAAGATTTGAATCAACATCGGCGGATCCGAAGATGATGCCATCGGCGTAATTGATGGCAAGCTTGGAAAGGTTTGTATAATTAGGTGGATTCAGCATGCTGACATCCTTGTCGGTGATGCCTTCAATCAAAAGTTTCTTTTTGAAGGCCTTGTTCAGGTTCCCCGTGAACCTGTCGTTATAGAGTGAATAAATGATCCTTGATCTCTGAAACAGAGGCTCTTCACCGTAAGCCTTTTTCAGATATAACGGGACAAGGGCGGAGAACCAGCCATGACAATGAACTATGTCGGGTGGCCATCGCAGTTTCTTAACGGTCTCCAGAACGCCCCTTGCAAAAAATATCAGCCGTTCATCATTATCCTCAAAATAGACACCCTGTTCATCGGCGAGCGTACTCTTTCTCTGGAAATAATCTTCGTTGTCTATAAAATAAACCTGCATTCTGGCACACTGAATGGAGGCTACCTTAATGATTAGGGGGTGATCTGTATCGTCAATTATCAGGTTCATGCCGGACAGCCGTATAACTTCGTGCAGCTGGTTCCGTCTCTCGTTTACGCAGCCGAACCTCGGCATGAACGTTCTTATCTCCCGTCCCCTCTCCTGAACTCCCTGCGGAAGATTTCTCCCAATAACAGACATCTCCGTTTCAGGGAGATAAGGGCTTATCTCCTGGGAAATGTAAAGAACCTTGGTCTTTTCCATCGGGCCACCTGTGTATTTAACTTTCTGTTGCACACCGCCATCCTGAAACAGTAACCGGTAAACGGATCGCGGAGTGTATCCTGGCTTGTTTCGACTTGCAAAGATAATAAAAAAATTCGATAACTTAACAGGTTGCCGGATACCGCAACATGGTTCATAAGCAGGCAAGCAGATCCATGCCTGGAATTATTGACCACGGTATGGATTAACCTGGTATTTATGGCAAAATTTCGGGTGATCCTGAATATTGACTACCTTCGCATCAGTTATCAAAAGCATCCCTCACTGACATGTTTGTTGCAAAGACAATTCAGGAAATCCGGCGGGTCCTTGCCCCTGCCAGGAAAGAAGAAAGGGGTATCGGACTTGTGCCGACCATGGGTGCACTGCACAGCGGACATCTTTCCCTTGTGAATTGCTGTATGAGCGAGAACGATATTACCGTAGTTTCTGTCTTTGTCAATCCGACACAGTTCAATGACCCTGCCGATCTGAAAAAATACCCCCGCGATACGGCAAGAGATATGGAACTTCTCTCTGCTGCCGGCTGTGATGTGATGTTCATGCCTGGTGTAAAAACAATCTATCCCCGTCCGGACCGCCGCACCTTTGATTTCGGCAATCTTGACAATATTATGGAAGGTAAGTTCAGGCCCGGCCATTTCAGCGGCGTGGCACAGGTGGTAAGCAGGCTTTTTTCAATTATCAGGCCACACAGGGCCTATTTCGGAGAGAAGGATATCCAGCAGCTGGCAGTGGTCCGAAGAATGACATCAATGCTGGGTTTGCCGGTAGAGATAAGGCCCTGCAAAACGGTCAGGGAAGATCACGGGCTTGCAATGAGCTCCCGCAATGAACTGCTTACACCTGAGCAACGGGAAAATGCGGGACTTATTTACAGTACACTGAGAGAGGCATCAGAAATGACAGGAAAGGAGCCCGGTGAGCTTAAAATATTTGTGACGGAAAAAATCAACAGCAACCCCATGCTTGAAGTGGAATATTTTGAGATCGTCAGAAGTTCCGACCTCCGCCCTGTAGAAAGCAGGGCCGGTCTTGATGATGACCTGATTGGCTGCATTGCGGTACGCACCGGATCTGTCCGTTTGATCGATAATGTTTTTTTTCCTAATTTTGACCGTTATGATGATAGAGATCCTTAAATCGAAAATCCACCGCGTCAGCGTTACTGAGGCCGACCTTAACTACGTAGGCAGCATCACTATAGATGAAGATCTTATGGATGCCGCGGGACTTATTGAAAATGAGAAGGTGCAGGTGGTGAACATCAATAACGGTGAACGCCTCGAGACATATGTCATAAAAGGCATTAGAGGCAGCGGACAGATCGGGATGAACGGGCCTGCAGCCAGGAAAATGGCAATTGGCGACATAATTATTATAATAGCCTATGCTATAATTGACGCCGGCGAGGCAGCCACATTCAAGCCCAGGGTAGTTTTTCCCGATACCCTTACTAATAAACTTATCACCTGACCGTTGAGGCAAGCCCTTTTCAAAACCACAAGGATCCTCCTGTTTTTATCGGCCGGGATCTTCCTCCTTGTTTTGGCATTCAGGGATATTAGTCTGCAGGAACTCATTGAAGGATTGAGATCTGCCAATTACCTCTGGGTCGTCCTGTCACTCGCTTTTGCATCGGCAGCATTTATCAGCAGGACATACAGATGGATAATGCTGATCGAACCTCTGGGTTACAACCCCCCGGTAAAGAACACCTTCTATGCGCTGATGACAGGATACCTTGCCAACTTCATACTGCCGCGCCTTGGAGAGTTAACCCGTTGCGGATCGCTGAACCGGACCGACAGAATTCCTGCCGACGCGCTTCTCGGTACAGTGATAACTGAAAGGATCGCAGATCTCTTAATGCTTCTGCTGCTGGCCCTTGCCGTACTGCTTATCCAGATTGAATTTTTCGGCGACTTCCTCTTTAACAGTATTGTCATTCCTCTTCACGGCAAAGTGTCCTCAACGCTTGACCTCTCCTGGAAGTTCTACCTGTTTGCAGGTTCTTTCCTGGTGCTCCTCATAATTTTATATCTTCACCTTGCCTCAAGGCTTCGCCGTTTCAGCCTTTTTGCCAGATCCGAAAAGATAGTCCGCCAGGTTATCGCAGGGATGATATCAGTGTTCCGGATGGAAAAGACCGGGTTATTCATCCTGCACACCCTGTTTATATGGCTGATGTATTTCCTAATGACCTGGGCCCTCTTCATGGCGCTGCCGGCAACGGCAGGCCTGGGGACTGCAGCGGTGCTCTTCATACTTGTGATCGGAGGCTTTGGAATGGCTGCCCCCGTCCAGGCGGGAATAGGTGCATATCATTGGATAGTCAGCGTAGGCCTGGGACTGTATGATATTTCAAGGGAAGAGGGGCTGGTCTTTGCAACCCTCTCTCACGAGTCACAGGCTCTGCTTATGATCGTGCTGGGCACCTTTTCGCTTTACATGGTTTATACAATATCGCGAAAGAGGAAAGCAGCGTCACAGCCTGAATGCTGACGGACTAATGAACAAAACCCAACTGTACGGCTATGGCGAAAACAAAAACTACATATTTCTGCCGGAACTGCGGCGCTGAGTCGCCAAAATGGATAGGGCGATGCCCTTCATGTGCAGAATGGAACACCTATGTTGAAGAGGTTGTAACAGGGAAAACCGGCAAACCGGCAACGAAAAGAAAAAATCCGGCCCCGCCGGTACTCGTATCTGAGATAAGGGCTGAAGAACAACCGCGGATAAACACACACAGCACTGAGCTTAACCGAGTACTCGGCGGAGGTATAGTGCCGGGCTCGGTAATACTGGTAGGTGGAGAACCCGGCATAGGCAAGTCCACCCTCGCCCTGCAGGTGGCCCTCCAGATGCCGCAAATAACCACCCTTTACATTTCGGGCGAGGAGAGCAGCAGCCAGATAAAGCTTAGAGCCGACAGGCTTGGTCCGGGCAAAGGAAGATGCTTTATCCTCTGCGAAACCAACCTCGAAGCGGTGTTCGAACAGCTTGAGCAGGTGGGACCCGGACTGGCAATTGTTGATTCCATACAGACGATGCAGTCTGATCTGCTGGACTCCCCGGCAGGAAGCGTATCGCAGATCAAGGAGTGTGCGGCTGCACTGCTAAGGTACGCCAAGGAATCAGGCACACCGGTTGCACTAATCGGACACATCACTAAAGAAGGTGGTCTTGCAGGCCCCAAGGTGCTCGAACACATTGTAGATGTTGTGCTGCAGTTCGAGGGAGACCATAATCATCTATACAGGGTGCTCCGTGCATCCAAAAACCGGTTCGGATCGACATCCGACCTGGGACTTTACGAGATGAAGGATAACGGACTTGCAGAGGTAAAGAACCCTTCTGAGATACTTATCTCCAGGCATGATGACGATATGAGCGGAATCGCCATATCGGCCATGGTTGATGGCCACAGGCCTTTCCTCATAGAGATACAGGCGCTGGTCAGCACAGCCGCCTACGGAACGCCCCAACGCTCTTCCACGGGGTTCGACCTGCGCAGGCTCAGCATGCTGCTTGCCGTCCTCGAAAAGAGGGCCGGGTTCAGGCTCTCGGCCAAGGACGTATTCCTGAATGTTGCCGGGGGACTTCGGGTGACTGACCCGGCAGCCGACCTGGCCGTGATTGCAGCCATACTCTCATCCGACACCGACCTTCCGGTAAGGCAGGATATATGCCTTGCAGGCGAAGTGGGACTGTCAGGTGAGATTCGTCCTGTCAGCCGGCTCGACCAGAGAATTGCAGAGGCAGCAAAGATGGGTTTCAGACAAATAATCATCTCTTCTGCCGGAAAGGTATCTCCCGGCGGAAGGAATGACATTGACATAGTGCGTGCCGGAAAAGTTGAGCAGGTATTCAAATCGCTGTTCAGGCGTAAATGAGAACCTGCAGGGGCGGCTGCCTCAAATGATAATCTGCAGGGGCGGCTACCCCAAATAAAAACCTTTCGGGGCGGCTACCCCAAATAATAATCTGCAGGGGCGGCCAACGCAAATGAGAACCTGCAGGGCAGGCTTCCATGAATTATTGGTCGGAGCCTGCCTGCCTGGTTAAAAATGCCTGACTTTAGTAGTAAAAATCGTCGTAACGGTTAACCGGAATTGCGCGAAACACCCTGTCGCAATCGAGGTTGATACTGAACCCGGGCGGCACTTCAAACTCATCTTCCTGTGTTATTCCGAGCGATTCGTCGGCGTAAACCTTCTCCATGAACATGGCGAATATGGGTAATGCCATGTTGGCTCCCTGTCCCATGCTAATATTGTTGAACCTGATGCCACGGTCCTCCCCCCCCGTCCATGTCCCGGCAACAAGCTGCGGAACGATCCCGATGAACCAGCCGTCGGAAAAACGCTGGGTGGTGCCGGTCTTGCCTGCCATATCGCCGCTGAACCCGTACCTGAACCTCAGCCTGCGGCCGGTGCCTTCATCGACGACGGACTGGAGAAGGTTGATCATAAGGTAGGCCGCCTCCTCCGATATGGCCTCCTCAACACGGGGCTGGAATTCGGCTATCACATTACCATGCCGGTCTTCTATGCGCGTTACCATGACCGGGAAATTATATATACCCTGGTTTGCATAGGTGGAAAACGCAGAGACCATTTCGTAAAGTGTGATGTCTGATGTACCCATGAACACCGACTGCACCGGGTCAATTGGACTGTGGACGCCCATCTTCCTGGCCACATCAATGACCGCCGGAGGGTTGAACCGTTTCATAAGCCAGGCAGATATCTGGTTTACTGAATTTGCCAGCCCCCATTTCAAAGTGACCATCTGCCCGTCATAATCAGTTGGCCCTGAATTCCTTGGAGTCCATACCGAGTCATTCACCACGAATGACTGGGGTATGTTGGGAACCATTTCACAGGGCTCGTGCCCCTCCTGCATGGCCAGTGTATAGAGGAACGGTTTGAATATCGAGCCGACCTGGTTCCTGCCAAGACTTACATGGTCATACTTGAAATGGGTATAATCGGGACCACCCACATATGCTCTTATATTGCCGCTGGAAGGGTCCATTGCCATAAAACCCGAACGGAGGAATTTTTTGTAATACCAGATGGAATCGAGAGGCGTCATTATGGTATCTATCTCCCCTTCCCATGAAAATACGCTCATCCTTGCAGGCGTATTGAATATTTTCAGGATTGAATCGTGCGGAATTCCGGCCCATCTGAGCTTTTCATACCTCTCTGTACGCCGCATGGTTCGTTCAATGTTCTGCTCAACCTGCTCATCAGTAAGGTCGTCGGAGAATGGATTCCTGGCGTAACTCCGGCGGATCATATCAAAATCATTTTGCAGGTCTTTTCCAAGGTGCTCTTCAAGCGCCTCCTCTGCATAACGCTGCATACGCGAATCAATGGTTGTAAAGATCCGCAGTCCGTCACGGTAGAGGTTATAATTGGTGCCGTCAGGCTTGTAGTTCTTGTTTACCCAGCCGTAAAGCGGGTTGTTGGCCCATTCAATCGAATCCATCCTGAACCTGTCATAAAAAAGGTAGCTCTCGCGCCTGGGCTCATTTGCCCTAAGGATGGTTCGCAGCCTCTCCCTGAAATGACGTGCCGGGCCCACAGTATGGTCCTGCACCAGGTAATTCAGCTGTATCGGCAACGCCGCAAGTGAATCAAACTCGCTGGTGGAAATGAAATCGTACCGGTGAAGTTGCCTTAGAACCACATTGCGACGATTGAGAGCGCGTTCGGGGTTGCGGACCGGACTGTACCAGGTGGGCGCCTTGAGAACCCCTATCAGCAGGGCAGCCTCTTCAACCATAAGCGAGTCGGGCGTCGTATTGAAAAAGGTGCGGGCGGCTGTTTTGATGCCGTAGGAATGGCTTCCGAAGTCAACGGTGTTGAGGTACATTACGATGATCTCATCCTTGGTATAGTTCCTCTCCAGCTTGACGGCAGTAACCCACTCTTTGAACTTGGTAATACCCAGGTTTACCTTTCTGCTTATCCCGAAGCGGTATGATGTGGTATCGCGGGGGAACAGGTTCTTTGCCAGCTGCTGTGTAATGGTGCTTCCGCCTCCGGCATCCTGCCTGAGCAGAATTGATTTTATCCCCACCCGTGCAAGTCCACGCGCATCGACCCCGGCATGCCTGCGGAACCTGATATCCTCAGTGGCAAGAAGCGAATTCACAATATTCTCCGACAATTCGTCAAATTCGACATAGATCCGGTTCTGCAGATAGTAGCTGCCAAGCAGCTCCCCGTCGGCCGAAAAGACCTGTGAGGCTATATTGTTCTGCGGATTCTCCAGATCCTCGAACGTGGGCATGAACCCCATTTTGCCGGTGGCAATAAGGGTGAATATTGTTACCAGCGTAATAAAAGGCACCAGGAAAAATCCCCAGAGCACCGCAAGGTAAAGCTTGAACCTTTTTCTACCGGTTTTGTTCTTATCTTGTTTTTCCATATTATCTGTGGCAACTTTGATCCACTGCCGCCGGCCGCGGGTTAAGCGGCCTTTGGATAATGTTGTATATATCCGTAAAGCGACAAAAATAGTAAATAATATTCACTAAAATTTTGACGTTACAAAGCCAAATGCTTTACTTTGTGCGTTTTTATTATGTTTTTCTAAGTGTAACAAAATGGCAGCCAATCTGGTAATAGTTGAATCACCCGCGAAGGCGAAAACCATAGAGAAGTTTTTGGGAAAAGATTTCACGGTAAAGTCGAGTTTCGGACACATACGGGATCTTTCCAAAAAAAACTTCGGTATTGATATTGAAAACGGATTCGAACCCCAATACATTATATCCGAAGAAAAAAAGAAAGTGGTTGCCGATCTCCGGCAAAGCGCAGCCAGGGCAAATACGGTATGGCTCGCATCTGACGAGGACAGGGAAGGTGAAGCTATAGCCTGGCACCTTATGGAGGTATTGGGACTGAAACCTGAGAAGGTAAAGCGAATAGTATTCCACGAAATAACAAAAGAAGCCATCCTAAAAGCCATCGAAAATCCCAGGCCGGTAAAAATGGAGCTTGTAAATGCACAGCAGGCCAGGAGAGTGCTGGACCGGCTGGTAGGCTTCGAGCTTTCTCCCGTGTTGTGGAAAAAGATTAAGCCGGCTCTCTCGGCAGGGAGAGTGCAGTCGGTGGCCGTTCGCCTGCTTGTGGAGCGCGAACGGGAGATCCTTGCCTTCAAACAATCATCCTCATACAGGATAACGGCCCTCTTTGAAGTTGCCGGAGCAGGAAAGGAGACCGCAAAATTCAAAGCCGAGCTGCCCAAAAGGTTCCGTACCAGGAACGAGGCGCTGGGTTTCCTGGAGAAGTGCAGGGGGGCTTCCTATACCATAACCGATATAACCACAAAGCCTTTAAAGAAATCTCCTGCACCACCCTTTACAACCTCCACGCTCCAGCAGGAGGCCGGAAGGAAGCTGGGCTTTTCGGTTTCGCAGACCATGACGCTGGCACAAAGGCTTTACGAGGCAGGAAAGATAACCTATATGAGGACCGACTCGGTCAACCTGTCAGCCTCTGCCCTGGCATCAGCTGCAAGGGTCATTAAATCAGAGTACGGGGAAAAATATCTCAAAACACGCAACTTTAAGACAAAAACACGGGGAGCCCAGGAGGCACACGAGGCTATCAGGCCCACCTACCTTGAAAACAGGACAGAGGGCAGCAACACTGCTGAGCAGAGGCTGTACGAGCTGATCTGGAAAAGAACAGTGGCGTCGCAGATGAGCGAAGCTCAGTTTGAAAAGACAAACGTAACAATAGACATATCAACCACGACAGATAATTTTGCAGCAAGTGGAGAGGTGCTTAAATTTGACGGGTTCCTGAAAGTGTATGTTGAGTCGGCCGACGACGAGAAGGAAGAGAACGGGGCTTCATTGCTGCCGCCCCTGACTAAGGGCGACAAACCCAAAGCCCTTGAGATAACAGCTACCGAACGTTTCACACAGCATCCGCCAAGGTACACTGAAGCAAGCCTCGTCCGAAAGCTCGAGGAACTGGGCATCGGTCGCCCCTCAACCTATGCACCCACCATATCGACCATTCAGAACAGGGGGTATGTGGTAAAGGAGGACAGGCCCGGCAGAGAACGCAGCTATAACGTAATAAATATGGATTCCGCCGGCAACATTGATCAGCAGAAACGCACAGAGACGGCAGGCAGGGAGAAGGCCAAGCTTTTCCCGAATGATATAGGAATGGTGGTGAACGATTTCCTTGTCGACAACTTTAAGGACATTCTCGATTATAATTTTACCGCTACGGTTGAGGAGGAGTTTGACCATATAGCAGAGGGAAAACTCTCATGGCCTGAGATGATCGGCAGATTTTACGACCCGTTCCACAAAAAGGTGGAACACACCCTTGAAACTACCGGCAGGAGGCAGGGTGAGCGTCTGCTGGGAGTTGATCCGCAAAGCGGCAAGAACGTTTATGTCAAGATCGGCCGTTTCGGCCCGATGGCCCAGATCGGAGAAACAGACAACGACGAAAAACCAAGATTTGCTTCACTTCGCAAGGAGCAGAGGCTGGAAACCATCACCCTTGAGGAGGCGCTTGAATTGTTTGCGCTTCCGCGGAAGCTGGGCGAATACGAAGATAAGGAGGTTGTCGCAGGCATCGGACGCTTCGGTCCCTATATCAGGCATGACAATAAGTTCGTATCCCTTAAAAAGGATGTTGACAGTCCCTGGTCTGTTGATATTGAAAGGGCGGTCGAGCTTATTGAAGAGAAGAGAAAGGCTGACCGCGAGAAGATAATAAAGATCTTTGACGAGCCTGAAGGCCTGTCAATCCTGAACGGGAGGTGGGGCCCTTATATTTCCTACGAAAAGAAGAACTACCGTATTCCCAAAAACATTGACCCGGCCGGCCTTGACAGTGAGGCTTGTATGGAGATTATTAAGGACCAGAAGGATAAGGGCGCAAAAAAGAAAAAAAAATAAACTGAGATGAAACTGGCCGATTATTTTGATCCCGTCGCCGAACTGGAAGACTACAGGCTTGGCGAAAGCAGCGTTTTCGGAACCGGCATACAGGCAAACAGGCCCGGGGGAAAATTCCCCGGATGGGAGAAAGCTGATATAGCGATAATTGGCATTTCCGAATACCGCGGCAGTCACCGCGACAACTGCAGCCAGGCTGCTGACCGGGCAAGGGAGTGCCTCTACAACCTCTCCAGGCCATCTGAAAATATGAAGATAGCCGACCTGGGAAACCTCAGGTCAGGCAAGACCCATAATGACAGCCTCGTGGCAATTGCAGACATCGCCACAGCACTTACAGCAGAAAATACCATTCCACTGCTTATCGGGGGATCATCCGACATAGCTGCAGCACTGTTCAGGGCATTCGAGAAGAACAAAAGGGTGACCAACCTTACCTCGGTCGACAGCCGGCCCGGCATGGCATCCGACCATTTTCCCGACGCACCTCCCGTTCAGTCCTGGCTGGCCGGTATAATATCGTCAAAATCGAAGTACCTGTTCAACTACACCAGCATAGGGTACCAGTCCTACTTCACCGGCACCCTGGAGAAAAGGCTTCTGGATGATATGATGTTCGACGGGATGCGACTGGGACTGGTACGGGAGAACCTGAAAGAGGCCGAGCCGGTGATCCGCGACACCGACCTGATGGTGATGAGCATGTCGGCAGTCCGCCAGGCCGATGCTCCCGCCGCACTGTTCCCTTCACCAAACGGGTTCCATGGCGAGGAGATCTGCCAGCTTGCCTGGTATGCCGGTAAAAGCGAAAGGCTCTCGGCCATGGCAATAACGAACTGGTTCGGAGGCTACGACGTAAGAGACCATACCGCACGGCAGGCAGCACAGATGGCCTGGTATTTCGCAGACGGATTTTACAGGAGGGATGGCGAATACCCGTTCACCCCCTCGGCCGACTGCACCAAATTCATTGTCAACCTTACCGATACCGGCAACGAAATAGTATTTTACAAAAGTAACAAAAGCGACCGGTGGTGGATGGAGGTGCCCTCGTCAAAACTTCCCAAAAGCCTGATGGTTGCCTGCTCATACGAAGATTACCAGCGGGCCTGCCACCAGGAAGTGCCCGAAAGGTGGTGGCAGAACTTCAGGAAAGTTAACCACTGAACCGGCCGCACCTTCATCAGTGCGGTCCATATAAACAGGAATACAGAAAGCCAGGATACGCAAATGATTCGCAACCGGGACCCCGGCTAAAAACCCTTTTTGTAAAAATATTCTCATTTTTTGCACCCTAAAGGAAACTTTATCCGGATCACTTCAGTATAAGTACCAACATTCAGAAATGCCGGACCATGTTAATTATTTGTGTGAAATAGTTTTTTTTATTTTCTTTACAATCAACATTTAAAAAACTTAACATTTTTTTAACAGAGGCATCCGGCAGGTATGAAGCGAATTTTTGGTCTGATCATTTTCATTGTGACGGTATTCCCGGGCAACGCCCAACAGGATCCGCAGTTCAGCCAAAGTATGTATAATATTATGATGTTCAATCCCGGATATGTAGGCAGCAAGAATGCGATCTGTGCAACAGCGGTCAACCGGCAGCAGTGGGTTGGATTCGAGGGTGCGCCGGTTTCATCGCTATTCACTGTCAATTCGCCTTTCAGGCTTTTCGGGGCCGACCACGGGGCTGGGCTTCATATATTGAACGATGAGGCAGGTTTTGAGACCAACCTCAGCATCAACGCCTCCTACGCTTTCAGGATGAATCTCGGCAACGGCAAGCTGGGCATAGGCTTTGGATTAGGGGTAATTAATTCATCGCTGGACGCGGACTGGTTTGTGCCGGCCGGCGAAGATTTCACCACCCCTTCGGCCGACCCTTCAATACCCGCAGGAAACGAGACAGTACTGACAGTTGACTTTTCAGGTGGACTGTTCTATTATGACGGCGATCTTTACGTTGGCATCTCATCAACACACATAAACGAGCCGGCTGTTGAGTATACCCAGAGCGCCCGTCCGTTCAGGAGCAGGCATTATTACCTTACCGCAGGGTACCGCCTGCCGATGAAAAACCCCTCAGTCAGCGCACTACCGGCCGTTCTTCTGCAGACCGACGGAGCAATTGCCCAGCTTAACATAGGGGCCATAATTGACTACAACAGCAGGCTTTGGGGCGGCCTTTTTTACCGTCATGGCGCTGCAATAGTCGGAATAGCAGGGGTCGAGCTGTTCAATGGCATAAACATAGGTTATTCATACGATTTCTCAACAACAGCAATAATGAGACACAACAAGGGTTCTCATGAATTTATGCTGAGATACTGTTTCGACCTTGACATGGACAGGACACCGCAACGGTACAGAAGCATAAGAATTTTGTAGAAAATGATAAATTAATGTTGGATAATTAAAAAAAAAAGAGAAATTTGCATAAGATGAGCTTTATGACCATTTCCTAAATAGTTAAAGGCGAAAAGGTTCGTTAGCAAGCCAATTCAGTATGCGAATAATATAATAAGTAAATATAAGTAAGATGAAGCGATTCTTTTTTCTATTAGTTCTTGCCGCGGTAATATTTAAAGGGTGCGGCAGAGCCCCGAGCGGAGAGCTCGTAGGGGTCCAGGACAGGCAGAGATGGCACGAACCCGATCCCTATGGGATGGTCTTCATACCACAGGGGCATTTTATGATGGGGCCGAACGATGAAGACGTCATGTTCTCACAGAATGCCTTCTCAAGGACCATATCGGTAGATGCATTCTGGATGGACGAAACCGAGATCACGAACAATAAGTACCGTCAGTTTGTCTATTATGTAAGGGACTCTATGATGAGAAGAATGCTTGGTGATTACGGTTTTGACGACTTCCTGATAATGGAGGATGAGCTGGGTAATGAGATAGACCCTCCCAGGCTTAACTGGCGTCCCCGTATAGATATGAGGGACCCCGAAGTTGTTGAGGCGCTGGAGGAGATGTACTATCCTGAGCAGGAGCGTTTCTACAGGAGAAAAGAGATCGACACAAGGAAACTGATCTATGAGTATTTCTGGGTTGACTACCAGCAGGCTGCCCGCAGGTCTAACCGCTGGAACCCTGAAACACAGCAATACGAGGGAGTTATATACAATCAGCTTGGAGAAGAGGTCCCTATAGTCGACCGTTCATCCTTCGTGCTGCGCGACCAGGTAAATGTATACCCCGACACCCTGGTCTGGATTCACGACTTTACATATTCATACAACGAACCAATGGCCAACATGTATTTCTGGCATCCCTCATACGACAACTATCCTGTTGTTGGTGTAACCTGGAAACAGGCGCAGGCTTTCAGCATCTGGCGCACAAATTATCTAAACGAACATCTGTTGCGGAGGGGACAGGGTTTTGTACAGAACTACAGGCTCCCCCTCGAATCTGAGTGGGAATATGCTGCCCGCGGAGGAATTCCCCTGTCAATGTACCCATGGGGAGGTCCCTACACCAGGAACATGGAGGGGTGCTTCCTTGCCAACTTCAAGCCTATGCGCGGCAACTACACCGATGACGGCTGGCTCTATACTGCACCGGTTGCCTCATTCGAGCCCAACGACTACGGGCTTTACGACATGGCGGGTAACGTTGCCGAATGGACAGAAAATGCCTATGACGAATCATTTTATACATTTTCGCACGACATGAATCCCAATTATACATATAACGCCCTTCCGCAGGATCCGCCGGCAATGAAAAGGAAGGTGATCAGGGGAGGTTCCTGGAAGGATGTGGCATATTACCTGCAGGTAAGCACACGCACCTACGAGTACCAGGACACTGCCAAATCATATATAGGGTTCAGGAATGTGCGTTCATACCTCGGGCATTCGAGATAAAAGGTCCGGGAAACTGACATAATAAATATTATTTTTGTAGGTACCCTGATAATAAAACATAAAGATCCAAGTTGATAAAATGAGCCATGTAACAGTTTCCAAAAAATTTTTAATAATTGCATGGCAAGTTACATGTGGTAGTAACTAATTTAAAATTAAACCAGATGAAATTTTCTGAATTAATTCACAGCTCGGGATGGAAAGCCTTCATGGCAAAGATGTATGGTATTGGTGCCTCCGTGGTTATTCTGGGAGCGCTCTTCAAGATCCAGCACTGGCCCGGAGCGGGCGTAATGCTTACAGTCGGCCTCGGGGCTGAAGCCATGATATTTTTCCTGTCAGCTTTCGAGCCACTGCACGAAGAGGTGGACTGGACCCTTGTCTATCCCGAACTCGCCGGAATGAGCGAAGATCCCGATGAACTTGATGCTATTCCCCAGAGAAGGGGAAGAGCTGCTGAAGGTTATTCCGGAGGTGGCGGCGGAAGTACTGCTGCACTTGCAAAGTTTGACCAGATGCTGGAGAGCGCCCAGATCACACCCGACCTGTTTGAAAGGCTGGGGCAGGGATTGAAGAACCTGAACACTACCACGGCAAAGCTGTCGGACATATCCGATGCCACGATGGCAACCAATGAGTATGTGTCGAATGTGAAGAATGCTGCCATTTCGGTCAATACCCTTACCGAATCTCTCGACGATTCCTCCCGCAACCTGAAAGGAAAGGTTGACATCCTTTCAGATGCCTATCAGAAAAATTCAGATCTGATCGAGAACTCAACAACCCAGCTCGTGAGTTCCTATGACCTGCTGAAAGAGTCGATCAATACCGAGCACACAACAATAATGGAGGGGAACAAGACGATAGGCGAAAAGCTCGGAGCCATAAACAAGAACCTGTCCGCCCTGAACGCGGTGTATGAGTTGCAGCTCCAGAATAATAACGACCACCTTAAGGATTCGCAAAAACTCTACACTGATTTCGGCAAGATAACCGACAACCTGCAGTCGTCGGTAGAGGAGACTGAAAAATACAAGGAAGAGATAGGCAAGCTTAGCCAGAACCTGGCAGACCTCAATTCAGTTTACGGTAACATGCTGTCGGCAATGAGCGTTGTGAGCAGAAAAAAGTAACCAAAAACCCTAAACAATCACCGTTATGGCAGGTGGAAAAGAAACCCCGAGACAGAAACTGATAGGTATGATGTACCTGGTGCTTATGGCAATGCTGGCACTGAATGTATCAGTTGAAGTCCTTGATGCCTTTGTTGTTGTTGATGAGGGACTTACCAAGACCACCGAGAACTTCACCCAGCAAAATGAGGCTATATACCGCGAGTTTGCCCGGCGCATGGCTGAAAACCCGGTGCGTGTAAGACCATGGAAAGAGCAGGCTGACGAGGTTAAGGAAAGGGCAGATGCACTCTTTAGTGAGATCCAGGACCTTAAGCATCAGATAGTTTTCAGGGCCGAGGGGACCAACACCGATGCAATCGATGATGACGGCAGGATAATAGGAGCAAATATAAGGGCCAAGGAGAATACCAATCCCCCGGCCCAGGTAATGCTGTTTCCAGAGGGTAATATGGTGGCCACGCAACTCAAGAATTCGATAGCCGGTTTCAGGGAATTTCTGACTGGTATAGCCGACCCGAGAGATGAAGGCATAATCCAGGCGATTGAAACAAGCCTTGACACATCCGATCCCCCTGCCAGGGAAGGGGCAACAGTGAGCTGGGAAAGACACCACTTCTATTATATGCCGACAATAGCAGCAATTACCCTCATGTCAAAAATGCAGGCCGATGTAAGGAATGCCGAGGCCGACATGATTACTTACCTGCTTAACCAGGTGGATGCGGGGTCATTCATGTTCAACGCTCTTGAAGCCACAGTTATACCCCGGTCCAACTACGTGTTCAGGGGCGACGATTTTGAGGCAAGCGTATTCATTGCAGCCTTCGATACCACCCAGGCCCCGGAAATTCTTGTTGGCCAGTACCGGGAGATTGAGCTTGAGGACGGATCGATCGATTATGAGATCGTTGGACGGGCCGACACCCTTCCTGTTGAACAGGGCAAGGGCATATACCGCACCAGGCCGGCCACACTGGGTGATCAGCGGTGGGGGGGACTAATACGGCTGCGCGCACCTGACGGGTCATTCATCAGCAGGCCGTTCGAAAGCGAATATACCGTTGCCGAGTCCCATCTTATCGTATCGCCAACAGCAATGAACGTGTTCTATACAGCTATTGACAACCCGGTTGAGATCTCGGTTCCCGGACTGGGCGCTGATCAGATAACGGCATCCATCAACAACGGAACACTGAGGAGAGTCCGCGGAAGCGAATACGTTGTAGTGCCCGCCCGAACAGGAACCGCACAGGTGAGCGTAACTGCAACCATCGACGGGGTGACCAGGAGTATGGGGTCAAGGAACTTCCGTGTGAGGTCGGTTCCCCCGCCGGTCGCCACGGTGGCCGGGCAGGAAAGGGGTGTAATTGCCCGTGGTGTGCTTCTGGCACAAACCGGGGTGCTGGCCGAGATGAGGGACTTCGACTTTGACCTCACCTACACGGTGACAAGGTTTACCGTCTCAACAACAATAGGGGGCTTCCTGAGGGAAGAGCCATCCACCAGTAACCGTATAACCGATGCCCAGAGGGAGCTGATACGTTCAGCTTCAAGGGGCTCAAGGATATTCTTTGACGGCATCAGGGCCGTTGGCCCGGGCGGTGAAGAGAGGCCGTTGCCTACGATCAGTTTCACCCTTGATTAACAGAATATTAAACACAACCGATAAATCAGTGCAATGAAGAAGCTAGTTATAGTATTATTGATCGGAGCAGGGATTTTCATGCCGGGAAGCTTTAAGCTCGACGCCCAGGACCTGACTCTCGGAAGCATCTATGAAAAGGAGAATGTACCCTACCGCAGGCCTGTACCGCTGCCGTTCCTAAGAGAGGCCGATGTGGTATGGTCTAAGATGATTTGGAGGATGGTAGATCTGCGCGAAAAGGTTAACCACCCGCTGTACTTCCCGACCGAACCCTTCGGTCCGCGAATGAGCCTTATAGACGTGCTTATGACCGGATTAGAAAATGAGGAGATCACTGCCTACACCGACGAGCAGTTCCAGGTACCCCGTGAACTTGAGGATGTTCAAAGGTTGTTGGGGGCCGAAGATGAGCTCCGGACAGTTGTCGATGTGGATACCGGCGAAGAGATAGTAGTCGAGATCGAGGGTGAGGTACGTACCGATGAGGTTTTCAGATATCTTATCCTGGAACAATGGTACTTTGACAGGCAGCATTCCCGTTTCGATTCCAGGATAATAGGCCTCTGCCCTATACGTGTTTTCCAGAGAAGGACTGAGGACGGCGAACTTACCGACGAACAGATCATGTCTGATGTATTCTGGGTCTATTACCCTGAGATTCGCGAGCTGCTTGCCCGCCACGAGGTATTTTTCGGGAACAACGACCTGGCCAGCCTCTCCTTCGACGACCTGTTCCTTCAAAGGCGCTTCTCCGGTTTCATCTACAGGGAATCAAATGTCTACGACAACAGGAGGATAGAGGACTACACCATGGGAAGGGACGCTCTTTATGAAGCTGCCCGCATCCACAACATGATATTCGATTTTGAACAGGATCTTTGGGAATACTAGGACATTCCCACATATAAAAAATCCGGGTTTATACCCGGATTTTTTTTTATAACTCGTGTGCCTTAGCTACAGGTATTCCTCCCCTTTCTCTATTTTGACATCATTCACAAAGTGCTTTATCCTCTGCTCATCCTCCTTCCTGCAAACAAGGAGTATATTGCCCGACTCCACAACAATAAAATCATCCAGCCCGTGCAGCACAACGATCTTGTCGTCGGGAAAATTGATTATTGAATTCCTTACGTCGTAGGCAAATACATTTTTACCCTTTAGCATGTTCCCGTTTACATCATGGCCGGAGTGTTCATAAAGAGATCCCCAGGTACCGAGGTCAGACCAGCCAAAATCAGAGTAAAAAACATAGACATCCTCAGCCTTCTCCATAATGCCATAGTCGACCGAAATATTCGTGCATACCGAATAGATATCAGTAACGTATTTCTCCTCTTCAGGTTTACCGTAAACACTCATATCGGCAGCAAAAAGGGCATCCATCTCGGGCAGATGTTTTGCGAATGCTTCCATAACAGCTTTGAGCGACCATATAAAGATGCCCGAGTTCCAGTAAAACTCTCCACTCTCGTAAAAAACCCTGGCAAGCTCAATATCGGGCTTCTCGGTAAATGTCTTTACCTTTTTGAAATTGCCGGGCCGGCCGGGTATATCCTTCATTGTAGCCTGTATATAGCCATAGCCCGTCTCCGGCCTGTTTGGCTTGATGCCCAGGGTGAGCAGGATCTTCTCCGAAGATGCGGCTTCCAGCGCCTTCCTGATCTCGGCAAGGAACACATCCTGTTTTAGAATAAGATGATCGGCAGGTGAAACAACAACAACAGCATCCGGATTCATCCGGCTTATCCTGTAATTAGCATAGGCAATACATGGTGCGGTATTTTTCCGCATAGGCTCGAGAAGCACCTGCCCGGGTTTGATATCAGGCAACTGCTCGAACACAAAATCCCTGTAACTTATATTAGTAACTATAATGATATTCTCGGGCAGGAATATTTCCCTGAAACGGTCATACGTTGATTGCAGGAGAGTTCTTCCGGTTCCCAGTATATCAAGAAACTGTTTTGGTTTGGAAATCTTGCTCAACGGCCAGAATCTGCTACCGATCCCTCCGGCCATGATAACACAATAATGATTTTTATCCATTACAAAAAGATTAATTCAACTATTTAACCGGTCCGCAAGACCGGAAAAAAGACACCCTGTTAAAGGGTACGGCAAAATTAGCAAAAACCGCATTAAAACGGTCAATTATATTGCCGTTCTTCGTCAAACATGCCGGATGGCCGGAAGTCATTATGCATATTGTCCAAATAATACTATTTTTGCAAAGTTCAGTGGCCCGTACATTTTTCCGATAACGGGTCCGTGTCCGCAACCCTCATTTACTTGCCCATGAACCTCCTGGAGCACATCGGGAAGTACACCCTTCTGGTCAAAAGGTCTTTCAGCCGGCCTGAAAGCCATAAAGTATACTACAGGCGGCTGGTTGCCGAAATGGAACTGCTGGGCATCAACTCCACTGGTATTGTAGCGATCATCTCCTTTTTCATGGGGGCGGTCATAACAATACAAACAGCTTACAATACGGAGAGCCCGCTCTTTCCCTCCTACCTGATCGGACTGGCGGCCAGGGATGCAATCATCCTGGAGTTTTCAAGCACAATAGTTGCACTTATCCTGGCAGGGAAGGTGGGATCCAACATCGCCAGCGAGATCGGCACCATGAGGGTTACCGAACAGATCGATGCACTCGAGATAATGGGGGTCAACTCAGCTGCATATCTCATCCTTCCCAAGATAATCGCACTTATGATCCTGGCTCCGTTCCTGTCAATGCTCAGTATGGTCGTGGGCATTTTCGGAGGCTGGATAGCAGGCACCGCAGCCGGTGTCGTCACCACTCCCGATTACATATATGGAATTCAGTACGTTTTTATCCCCTACTATATAACCTATTCGCTAATCAAGTCGGTCGTGTTCGCATTCATAATCACCACCGTTTCCTCCTACCACGGCTACTACACCCGCGGAGGCGCCCTGGAAGTTGGTCGCTCCAGCACCCTTGCCGTGGTTCACAGCAGCGTGGTTATTTTGTTGTTCAACCTAATTCTCACCCAGCTTCTTCTCTCATGATCGAAGTCCGGCATATCAACAAGTCATTCGACGGCCAGCAAGTGCTCAATGATATCTCTGTCTCCTTCGAGCAGGGAAAGACAAACCTTATCATCGGCAGGAGCGGTTCGGGCAAAACTGTCCTGCTGAAATGCATTGTCGGACTCCTGGAGGCAGACAGCGGCGACATCTTATACAGCGGCCAGTGCTTCACCTCAATGACCCGCAATGAGAAACAGAAGATCAGGCAGCGGTTCGGGATGCTTTTCCAGGGGGCTGCACTTTTTGATTCACTTAACGTGGAAGAGAACGTCCGCTTCAAGCTTGATATGTTCACCACCATGACCCCAAAGGAGAAGAGAGAAAGGGTGGATTTCTGCCTCCGCAGGGTTAACCTCGAAGGCAAAAACCGGCTTTACCCCTCCGAGCTCAGCGGCGGTATGAAGAAACGTGTTGCCATCGCCCGTGCCATCGTGTTGAACCCCCGGTATCTCTTTTGTGATGAGCCTAATAGCGGACTCGATCCGCAGACTGCCATCATGATCGACAAGCTTATCAGCGAAATTACCAAAGAATTCAACATGACCACCCTGGTAAACACCCACGACCTCAATTCGGTGATGGAAATAGGCGAAAAGGTGGTCTATATTCATGAAGGCAACCTCTGGTGGGAAGGCACAAGGGAGGAGATACTGGAAACAGATAATTCCAAACTGAACGATTTTGTCTTTGCCACCAGGATTGTCAAACAGCTGAAGAAGCTTGACGACATCTGATGCTATGGCCGGGCCCCGGATTTTCCTGATTACAGGTAGCAAAGGCGGGGGAAAGAGCAGCTTCGCCTCCGCACTTGCAAAAATCCTTGACGGCAGGAATTGCAAAACTGGCGGATTTATTGCCCCAGGCAGCGTGGAAGGCGGAATTCGTTCCGGCTTCAGCCTGGCACATCCTGACGGCAGCATCATCATGCATCTGGCAACCAGGACCACATCCTCACGTACCGGCACCGGGCCGGCCGACGGCAGCATCAACATTCCTCCGACTGAAGGCACCACATCCTCACGTACCGGCACCGGGCCGGCCGACGGCAGCATCAACACTCTCCCGACAGACGGCAACGCCTCTTCAAGTACTGGCAACCAAGTAACTGCCGGCAGCTTCGCATTCAATCCCGAAGCCATCCGGAAAGGCCATACAATAATCCGCAAGGCTGTAACAGAGAAATGCGATGTCATATTCCTTGATGAGGTGGGAGCAGCCGAAATGGAAGGAAAAATATGGGCTGAAGCTCTCAGCAGCCTGCTCGACAGTCACACCGGCATCACCGTGCTTGTAACCTCGCGCAAAAACCTGACCTCAGTAATAAAGCACTGGGACCTGGCGCCGGCCGGCATTTTTGATATTGATCATGTCACCCCTGTGAAGGCTGCCGAAGCAGTTATCAGTAATTTAAAACCAACCGGCGGTTATGGCAAAGGCTGAAGCAAGGCAGACATCAGTTACAGGGATCCCGATTGAGGGGATATGGCTCAAAGCCGCTGTAAGCGGGGGACTTTGGGCATCGGTTGAGATCATCCTGGGCAGCTTCCTGCACAACATGCGTGTTCCCATGGCCGGGTCCATACTCGCATCGTTCGGTATAGTACTGATGATTGCCTTCTACCAGGTATGGCCGGAGCGGGGACTGATATGGAGGGCGGGACTCATCTGTGCTCTCATGAAGTCGCTGTCTCCCAGCGCAGTGATACTGGGCCCGATGACGGGCATCATGCTGGAAGCGCTCCTGCTGGAGGCGGGAATTGCCCTTATCGGGAAAAACATTGCCGGTTATATGGCGGCAGGAGCACTTGCACTTTTCAGCGCACTGCTACATAAGCTCTTCAGCCTTTTGCTCCTTTATGGCCTGAACATTCTCACCATCTATCTCAACCTTTTCCATTTCGCCTCGCGTCAGGTCAATATCCAGGAGGCAAACCCCTGGCAACTGATCACAGCCGTAGGAGTTTTTTATCTCCTTTTCGGGGCCCTCGCCGCACTGGCAGGGTACTTTGTCGGACGCCGGGCAGCCGGTGCAGCACAAGCGAAACACCCCGGAACAGCTCAGGCCGGAATGAAGCAACCCGGAACAGCTCAACCCGAACCGGTAAATCCCCGAACAGCTCATGACGAACCGGCAGGTCCAGGAACAGCTCAACCCGAACCGGCACACCATACAGTCCCGTTACCGGTCAGCCAGTGCAAGGCAATCCCTCCTCCGGCCAACCCGGCAAAGCTCCGGCGGGATGCCCCACCGGCTATATTCACTCCTTCGTCAACCAGGTTTTCCCTTCCCCTTTTCATACTCCACACGGTTGCGATACCGGGGGGACTTCTACTGGTGAATTTCTCGCACCGTACGGTGGCCTACCCGCTGATTGCAGCCTACAGCATCTTCTGCCTGCTCAGGTACAAAACCATCATCAAAAGATTCAAAAAGCCCCTGTTCTGGTTCCAGCTTCTGGTGATAATCCTGCTGGCCTCGGTGTTTCTGGACGGCTTCGACCGGGAGAGTGCCACAATGAACTGGGCAGGTGTGCTCAACGGCATCGACATGAACATAAGGGCTATCCTGGTTGTGACAGGCTTTTCAGCTCTCAGCACCGAGCTGAGGAACCCGCTGATAACAGCCTTCCTGGTCAGGAAAGGGTTCAGGCAACTATATATGGCAATCTCCCTGGCGTTTGGAGCACTGCCTGCAATGATGGAAGAGATATCACGCCCTGGCCGGTTCTTCACCAGCCCATTCTCCTCTCTCAGGGAGATGGTTGCAAAAGCTCCCCTATGGCTGGAAAATATGGGGGAAAACAGTAACCGCCATTAGCGGAATTGAATAATCAGACTTTTTCGGGCGACTGCCGAACCGGCTTCTCCATGCCGGCAGGCATTTTTGATCAACCTGTCACGAAAATCAGCCCGGGCAAAGAAAAGTTAGCCGCTATTTCGTATTTTAGCAGTCAGTTGAAACCTGCTAATATTCCAACATAAAACATCAACCATGATCAGATCAACCCTCCTTACCGCACTGGTCCTACTTTTTATTGCAATCCCTGTCAGAGGAAACGGATTAACGCCCGAAAGGCTGCTTTGCGAGAACCTCGAAAACCCGATGGTAATCGACGTTGCCAATCCCCGGCTGTCGTGGATGAACACCCCCGCAGAAGGGGAGCGTGGACAAAAACAGACGGCCTGGGAAATCCGTGTTGCAGGCTCAAGGGAGCAACTGCTTGAAGGGAGGGCTGACTTGTGGAACAGCGGCAAGGTGGAATCCTCCCGGTCGTTCAATATCCCCTATGAAGGCAGGCCCCTTCGTTCGCGTCAGGACTGCTGGTGGCAGGTGAGGGTATGGGATGCCAACGGCGAGGTTTCGCCATGGTCAGAGCCGGCCTCCTGGAGCATGGGCCTCCTGGATGAAGCAGAGTGGGAGGCAACATGGATCGGCGCCCCGTGGCAGGGTGAGGAACCCCTTCCCCGACCCCCATGGCCGGGCAGGTTCTATTTTTATGACAACCCCGAGGAGTCAGAAGAGCTGCCCCCTCCTGCCCCGATGCTCAGGAAAGAATTCCCGGTAACCAAAGAGGTGGCTTCGGCACGCGCATATGTAACCGGACTCGGCTTCTTTGAATTCTACCTTAACGGAAGCAAGGTGGGCAACGACGTGCTGGTCCCCAACGTTACCCTTTACGACGAACGTGATGATCTCGGTCCCATCGGGGTGATGCTGGAAGACACCTTCAGGGAGTACAGGGTGATGTACCTCGCCTACGACATAACAGAACACCTGCAAACGGGGGAGAACGCAGCCGGGGCAATGCTGGGCAACGGGTTCTACAACCCCGCAAACTACTGGTCGGGCGGCTACGGAACGCCCCGTTTCATCGGGCAGATTCACATAACATACACAGACGGCACAGAAGATATCATAGTCACCGATACAACCTGGAAAGCGGCAAAAGGGCCCGTGGTGATGGACCTGCTCTATGACGGCGAGCACTATGACGCGCGCCTTGAACAGCCGGGATGGAGCAGCCCCGGTTTCAATGATACACACTGGGAATATGCGGCTGCCAGGAGGACTCCCAGGGGCCATATGAAGGCCCATATGTCGCCCACCGACAAGGTGATGGAGGTGCTCAGGCCAAAAGAGATCACACGCCTGGGTGACGGCCGTTACCGCATTGATTTCGGCGAGGAGATATCAGGCTGGCTCAACCTGCAGGATGTTACCGGCCCCGAAGGACACACGATAGAGATCAACTACATAAGCGAATCGATGATGGGCGACAACACATGGACCCTGAAGGGCGGCGGGCCGGAATCCTATGTGCCCCGTTTTACCTGGTTCGTATTCAGGGAGGTGGAGATCAAAAACTGGCCCGGGGAGCTAAGCGAGGGACAGGTAACTGCCGAAGCCGTCTATTCAGATGTAGAGACCACCGGCGAGTTTGAAACCTCAAATCCGCTGTTCAATACCATAAATCAGATCTGGTGGAGGTCGCAGACCGACAACATGCACGGCGGGATAGTGAGCGACTGCCCCCACCGCGAACGTAACCCCTATAATGGTGACGGACAGGTGGCAGTAATCACCGTAATGCACAATTTCGATGCGAGGGCCTTCTACACCAAGTGGATCCAGGACATGCTCGGCTCACAGAACCCATATAACGGCTATGTTCCCAACTGCTCGCCCTGGCAGCCCGGCTGCGGCGGAGGTGTGGCCTGGGGAGCCTCGCTCATCATCATGCCATGGCACTACTACGTGCATTACGGCGATATCGACATGCTCTACAATAACTACCCCGGCATGAAGGGTTATATTGACTATATGCTTACGTGGACCGACCACGAAGGCATCATGCATTCGCAGGCTCCCGACCCTGATAACCCCAACAGATGGATCAATCTTGGGGACTGGGTGGCGCCGGATGAGCTGCCTCCCGACGAGATGGTACACACCTTCTACCTGTGGAAGTGCGCCGACCTTACTGCACGCACTGCAGAGGCTCTTGGCAACAGGGATGAGGCCCGGCACTACGCCACGCTTGCCGCACGAACACGCGATGCATTTCACAACAGGTTCTATGACAGCGAAAAGGGAACTTACGGGCCTTTCGGCGGAAACATCTTTGCACTTCACATGGGTGTGCCCGCCAACAGGTACGAGCGGGTTATAGCTGCACTGAAGGCAGATATTGAGGCGAACGACGGCCACCTCGATACCGGCATTTTCGGTACCCGTTTCTTTTTTGAGGTACTTTCAGAGAACGGCCTTCACGAGCTGGCATACGAGGCCATGAACAAGCGCACCTTCCCCTCCTACGGCTGGTGGATAGAGCAGGGCGCCACCACCACCTGGGAACGGTGGGACGGAGAGAACTCGCGCAACCATCCCATGTTCGGCGGGGGCATAACATGGTTCTACCGCACGCTGGCCGGCATGAGGGCCGATGAGCAGGATCCGGGATACCGGCATATCATCTTCAGGCCCGAACCTGCCGGCGACCTTGCCTGGGTTGCCTACTCAAACCTTACACCATACGGCAGGGCGGGCATAAGATGGGAAAAATCCGACAGCAGTTTCAAAATGGATGTTGAAGTGCCCGCGGGCAGCACCGCAACGGTTTATGTCCCACTCCACAATGAGGGCAATGTAACAGAAGCACTCGAAGACATTGATGCATCACCTCATATACGCTTTCTAAGGAATGAAAACGGATACAGGGTTTTTGAGGTGGATCAGGGCAGCTACAGTTTTGCCTCGCGATAACCTGATCAGCGGCCCGCAGTACCTGATAATTTATTTTTAATCCAGCTATAAATTATAGTGGCTGCAAATCAATATATTGGTATTTATATATTTCTATTTATGCATATGGCCTGCATGCCACAGTGCTGTTTTTTAAGTCTTTACCTAGCAGCTTAACATCGATAAGCAAAATACACCCGTTGTTCGGGAAAGTACGAATAGTAACTGAAAATTACTATTTTAGCGTTGTTTTCAGGAAAGCTAAATCTATTGGATACAGATGAAGAGCAGAAGGGAGTTTATCAGGATATCGGCACTGGGACTTGGTGGCTTTGCACTTGCGGGAGGAGCCGGCATGGCCCTGCGCACCGCCCTTAAAAACGGTATGCCCGAAGCTGCCGGACTCACCCCCGACCTCACCCGTACGCCTACCTACTGCGAAGTATGTTTCTGGAGGTGCGCAGGCTGGGTCTACAAAGACAGTGAAGGAAAACTGTGGAAGATCACCGGCAACGATGATGACCCCTTGTGCCACGGCCGGCTTTGTCCCCGCGGAACCGGGGGAGTCGGAATGTACTATGACGAGGACAGGCTCAGGACACCTCTGATGCGGACCGTGGAGAACGGAAAGCAGACCTACAGGGAAGCCTCATGGGAAGAGGCCCTTGACTATATTGCACGAAGGCTGAAAGAGATAGCAGCTGAGCACGGTCCCGAATGTATCGCACTGTTCACTCACGGATCCGGCGGCGAATATTTCAGCACCCTGCTGCAGGCAATGGGTTCGACCTCTGTTGCAGCGCCCTCATATTCGCAATGCAGGGGGCCCCGCGAAGTGGCCTTCATAACAACTTACGGACAGGGACTTGAATCACCGGAAATAACCGATATCCGCGATACCCGCTGCCTCGTACTGATAGGCTCACACCTGGGAGAGAACATGCATAATACCCAGGTCCAGGAGATGTCCGACGCCCTGGAAAAAGGAGCAACAATCATTACTGTCGACCCCCGCTTCTCGGTGGTCGCCGGCAAATCCAAATACTGGCTGCCAATCAAGCCGGCAACCGACCTTGCTCTTCTTCTTGCATGGACACATGTGATAATTGCAGAGGAGCTATACGACAAGGAGTATGTTGAACGTCACACCTACGGTTTTGAGCAACTCAGGGCCCACGTAAGAAACTTCACACCTGAGTGGGCCTACGGAATAACTACCATCGAGCCCGTTACCATCAGGCGTACCGCACGCGAAATGGCAGCAGCATCACCCGCCGTGATTATCCATCCCGGTCGCCATGTTACCTGGTACGGTGATGACACCCAGAGGCTCAGGGCAGTGGCAATACTGAACGCCCTGCTTGGAAGCTGGGGACGCAGGGGAGGATTCTTTATGCCCGACAGGGTGCAGGTGCCGCATTACCCAAGGCCGCCGTTTCCCGAACCCGCACGCACATGGAGGGAGGCATTCCCCGAAAGGTATCCGCTTGCCGACCTGGCCCTGGCCTCCGGAATCTGTGAAGCGTCAATACCCGGTGCAACACCCGAATGTAATTTCAAGGCATGGATAGTCAATGGCACCAACCTGCTGATGACCCTGCCTGATCAGGAACAGACCAAAGAGGCTCTCCGCAGCCTCGACCTGGTCGTGGTGGTAGATACCATGCCCGCCGAAATAACCGGTTGGGCAGATGTGGTGCTGCCGGAATGCACCTATCTCGAACGGTACGATATAATCAGGAACTCTCCTGCGCGGAATCCCAACATTGCCCTCAGGGCGCCGGCCACCGAGCCGCTGCACAACACCAAACCGGCCTACTGGATGGCCAAAGAGCTCGCCATACGTATGGGGTTCGGCGATTACTTTGCGTGGGAGAGCATTGAGGAGATGCTTGACTGGCAATTCAAAGAGCTCGGCACATCACTGGAAGAGATGATGCGCACAGGTGTAAAGAATTATCCCAGGAACTTCGACGACCTCTACTTTGCCGATGGCCAGGATATCGAATTCTATACAAACACCGGCAAGATCGAGCTCTGGTCCACCTCCATGGAGGCGGCAGGATTCGACCCGCTGCCGGTATATACACCTCACGAGGAGCCTCCTGAAGGTTATTACCGCCTCAACTACGGAAGGGCTCCCATGCACACATTTGCGCGCACCGCCAACAATCCCAACCTGGCCGACCTGATGGAAGAGAACGACCTGTGGGTCAACCCGGTCATTGCCAGGATGTGGGGACTCAACACCGGTGATTACGTCAGGCTACGCAACCAGGACGGCATAGACAGCACCTTCGCCATAAGGGTAAGGGTGACAGAAAGGATCAGGTGGGATTCGGTTTATATGGTGCATGGTTTCGGTCACGCCGATCGCAGGCTTAAAAGAGCCTATGGCCGCGGAATAAACGACACGGAGCTTATGAGCCGGGTGCACATCGACCCCATAATGGGTGGTACCGGTATGCGCGGTAATTTTGTAACCTTCATTTTGGATGATAAAGGGAAGGAGGCACGGTCATGAGATACGCTATGGTCATTGATACGAAAAAATGCGTGGGCTGCAGCGACTGCGTGGTGGCCTGCCAGACAGAGAACAAGGTGCCCATAGGCTATGCACGCGACTGGGTGGTGGAAGTTACCGAAGGCACCTATCCCCACCTGCAGATGGAGATACGCTCGGAACGGTGCAACCAGTGTGAGAACGCACCATGTGTACGATGCTGTCCCACCGGATCGAGCCACTACTCTACCGGAGGGATAGTGCTCGTCAAACCGCGGCGCTGTATCGGATGCGGTGCATGTATCACCTCCTGCCCCTACGATGCAAGGTTCCCGCACCCAAAGGGTCACGTCGACAAGTGCACGTTCTGCGATCACAGGATCAAAGAGGGCAACGGGCCGGCCTGCGTGGAGGTATGCCCCACGAAATGCATGTATTTCGGCAACCTGGATGACCCGGGAAGCGAAGTTTCAAAGCTGCTGAGGCAGAGAAGATATAAAACACTTATACCGGAAGCGGGCACGAAACCGCATCTCTATTTTCTGACATGATAAAACTGATGTACCGGATATGAGAGAAGAAGTGATAATCAGCGGGCGGATGAACCCCATGATCGACCCGCAACTGAACATATGGCACTGGCACATACCGCTGTACCTCTTTCTTGGGGGACTGGCAGCGGGCATCCTGTTCTTTGCCGCCCTCTATACCATCCAGGGCAAGGAAAAACTGTACCCTGCTGCCGTAAAGAGGGCGCCGTTCATCACCCCTTTCATACTGGTGATCGGACTGCTGGCGCTGCTGCTCGACCTGAACAACAAGCCCTATTTCTGGCAGCTCTACACCACACTGAGACTTGAATCACCCATGTCATGGGGAGCATGGACCCTAATGGTGGTAACGCCCATATCTTTCATCTGGTGTGCACTTAACATAAGGGAGATATTTCCTTCGTTCGACTGGAAATACGGTTGGCTCAAATGGCTCGAAACTTTCTTCATAAAATACAAAATCGCAATGTCCTGGGTGCTGCTGATCTTTTCGGTCATCCTCGGCATCTATACCGGAATTCTTTTCTCGGCATTCAACGCCAGGCCCCTCTGGAACACATCCATTCTCGGGCCACTGTTTCTTGCTTCCGGACTCTCGACGGGTGCGGCCTATATAATGCTGGTATCCCGCTCGCACGCAGAAAGAATAATGTTCTCAAAAATAGATATTGTCCTGATCGGCATAGAACTGTTCCTGATCATACACATGTTCATGGGCTTCCTGGCAAGCACGCAGGTGCAGATAGATGCAGCGAGCCTGTTTCTCGGCGGCCCATATACAGCCATTTTCTGGGTGTTTGTTGTGTTTCTCGGCATGATACTGCCGGCCATTCTTGAGGTTCTTGAGCTCAACAAATTCCGGGTGCCGGTGCTGGTACCGGGATTGCTGGTGCTTTTCGGGGGACTCATGTTCAGGTTCGTGATCGCTTACGCGGGACAGGCAAGCAGGTGGCTGTACTGAAGCTTTCAGCAACAGCCGGCGGTACAGCAAGCCGGGCCGGGCAAAAGCCATCGGCAAAGTAGCTGGCACACCCCGGAAACAGCAGGCAGATCATGCAGGCCGGGCCGGGCAAAAGCCATCGGCAAAGTAGCTGGCACACCCCGGAAACAGCAGGCAGATCATGCAGGCCGGGCCGGGCAAAAGCCATCGGCAAAGTAGCTGGCACACCCCGGAAACAGCAGGCAGATCATGCAGGCCGGGCCGGGCAAAAGCCATCGGCAAAGTAGCTGGCACACCCCGGAAACAGCAGGCAGATCATGCAGCCCTGACCGGCAAAACGAAAGCACTAAATGAAGCAACTATAATAGTAATAAAAAGTAACAGGCAGAAACATGGATAAAAAATATCTTAACCCGTATATCGGCGGGGTGCTGCTCGGACTGGTTCTGCTGGCGGCAAACTTCGTTTCGGGACGGGGACTTGGCGCCACGGGTGCCCTCCGCGACACCATAGCTACAGGTGTAAGGGCGGTTGCACCCTCCCACTACAATAATGCCGCCTATTACAGCGAAAATTATGCCATGCGCACGGAACGGCCGATGAACTCATGGCTGGTCTACCAGATGCTGGGCCTTATCACCGGGGGCTTTATATCGGGAATAATTGCCGGAAGGACAAAGCTGACTACAGAGCGCCCCTCCTGGGTCTCATCACGCCGGCGACTATTTTTTGCGCTTGCCGGGGGAATCCTTTTCGGCTACGGCTCGCAAATCGGCCGGGGCTGCACCTCAGGTTCGGCGTTGAGCGGGATGGCAGTGCTATCATTCGGGGGGTTTATCACCATGATGGCAATATTCGGAACAGCCTTTGCCCTGGCATGGTTCTTCAGGAAAAACTGGATATAAAAACGGCAATACCCTGCAGTCCGCCCTGGCATGCTTCATAAAACCACCGGCGGAAAAACCCGGGAAGTAACCCGGCGCTGCAATAAAGAAAAGCAGGAAAATGAATTTAAACTTAACAATAAGAAATCAATAACATGGGACCACTGATAGTATTTGAGGCAATAAGCCCTGCCACAAACCTGATGCTGGCCTTTTTCATCGGCATCGGTTTCGGGTTTGTGCTCGAGCAGAGCGGTTTTTCGTCAAGCCGCAAGCTGGCCGGAATGTTTTACGGTTATGATACCACCGTACTCAAGGTATTTTTCACGGCAGCGATAGTTGCGATGACCGGACTGCTGTTTTTCAGCCTTTTCGGATGGGTCGACCTCGATATGGTTTACGTTAACCCCACGTACCTCACCTCGGCAATAGCCGGGGGAGTTATCATGGGTGCCGGGTTCATCCTCGGCGGCTTCTGTCCGGGAACAAGCTTCTGCGCCGCCGCCATAGGGAAGATCGACGCGTTCGTCTTTATCGGGGGACTGTTTATAGGAATATTTATCTTTACCGAAGGCTACCCCCTTTGGGAAAGTTTTCACAATGCCGGTTTTATGGGGTCGCCACGCGTAAATGAAATGATCGGGCTGTCGCAGGGGGTGTTCGCATTTCTGCTCATACTGGCAGCCTTCGGCATGTTCTGGGCAGGCGAGTGGGCCGAAAAGAAATTTGCAGGCAACTACAGATCATGATTGGCAATTAATTATCACTATTATCAACACCGCCGGTAACAGATCCAGGAACAAATCCTGTAACCGGCACATAAAACATCATCATGCAAAAGATAAATCCAAGAATTCTGCTGGCGATAATACTGATACCAATGGGACTTATCATTGCGATGGTCCCGGAAGATATGACCGGCAGCCGCAAGGTCTCAACCGAACAGATCCTGCAGGAGATAGCATCCGGCAGCCAGTTCGTTTCACCCGATGAGATTGCAGGAATGATAGTTGAGAATAACCCGGTTCTTCAGCTCATTGATGTAAGAAGCAGCAACGAATTTGAAAACTTCAGCCTCCCGGGCGCGGTCAACATTCCCCTTACAGCCATACTGTCACCTGAATGGAGGGATATTCTCGACCAGGATGTGAAGATCAACGTATTTTACTCGAACGGTTCAGTACATGCCAACGAGGCATGGATACTGACACGCCAGCAGGGATACCTCAACAATTATGTGCTGCAGGGGGGACTTAACTACTGGATGGAGGCAATTGCTAATCCCGATCCGCCTTCCGACTTAAGTCCCGATGAAGAATTCGCCAGGTATGATTTCAGAAGGGCCGTTAACAGTGCACTCGGAGGCGAAGCAGTTGAACGCGCCGCAGAAGCGCCGCCACCACCAGCAATGCCTGCTATCAGGCCCCGGGAACGTACACCCGTGGTACAGGGAGGCTGCTGAAAATCGCACCGGTCAACGGACTGTTCCGGATCTCACCGGAAGTTGGCACGAACATCCGGCAACCATACCGGGCAGCCCAGTCTGTCAGTACCCGAACGAGCGCCCTTCGGCATTGTCAACCACCAGCTTGAATGTCTGCACATTGTTCACGGCAGGGGCATTGTATTTATAATCATCCCGTCCGGTGTACTTCTTCATGATTATATTCAGGGCCCTGACCTTCTCATCATAATCCTCTATCATGTTTATGCGGCCATGCAGCAGGACCGAACGGTATTTCATGAAGTAGCTGCAAGCAACATTCTCATGGCGCCCACGAAGTTCATGGTCAGTGCTGAAGGCAGCACATACACGGTTATTCTTTTTGAGAACATCAAACTTCTTTCCCCCGGGGCCGGCATGAAGATAGAGCTCACCATCATGGTAGCCGAAGTTGAACGGCAGCACATAGGGCACACCTCTGTCATCAGCCATCGCCAGATAACAGACATCACATTTGCCGATAATTTCTTCGATGTCCTTGTTCCTTAGATCTGTTTTGGGTCTCATCTGTATAAAGCAGGTTATTTTTTTCCCTGAAATCCGGTTTTATCTTTATCCTCTCCGGGATCAGAAATAAAGAGTTCTCTCAGCCTTCGCACCTCTTTCCAGAGCACACCCAATGTAAGGATAATAAGCAGAAACGATCCTGCCAGGGATATCCACTCACCGACAAAGTACCCCCTGGGCCTGAACCTGAACTCTATCTCATGCTCACCCCCGGGAACGGCCATTGCCCTAAGTATGTAGTTCACCCTGAAATGTTCGGCAGGTGTTCCGTCGATATAGGCCTCCCATCCTGCATCATAATAAACCTCGGAGAATACCGCCAACCTGGTTGATCCGGTCCTGGCGGAGTATACAAGGTGATTAGGACTGTAGGAAGTAAGTTGAATATAGTCGCCGGCATCATCCGGTTCAGCCTCTGTAGCCATATGCTCATCCACATCATCACCTGTCACAGGCTCAACCCCTGCCTCTTCGGCCCGGTCGCCGACCGTGCCCCGGGCAGCCGAAGCTATAAAATGTACATGCTCTTCGAAGCGACGGTCAACTATCGCCTCCCTTAAAGGGTCAAAATCATAAAGTGCCTCGATCTCCTGATCAGCATTTTCCACTACCCTTACCGTATCGACAAACCATGCATTACCAAGTGCTCCGGGATTCCTGAACGGCTGGGGCCGTCCGTTCTCCCCGGGGCGTATCAAATATTTTGTGTTGAGCATGTTCAGTACCGCCATGTTGTTCCGGCCCAGGTGGTAATCGATAAGGTCCTGGTAGCGTCCCATCTTCGCACCATGATAACCACCTATTGAATTGTGATGAAAAGAAGTTACAGCATCGTTAAACGGACTGCGGGTGGTATTGAATACACGGTAGTGCAGATCATCATCCCGCAGTATCACCGCATCAGCTTCCGTCTTCAGGAAAGGTTGCTGGATATGGCGCTGGGTAACAAATTCATCACTGCTCAGGAAACGCCTGCCCACTCCCCAGAGATCAACCAGTATTACCAGTGCGGCTGCCAAAGCAAGGTATTTGGCTGATATCCATCTCTTCAGAAAGATGTAGACCAATCCTGCACCCAGGGAGATGAAGACCAGCGATCTCAGGGCATCCATTCTCAGAAGCCTCACCCTGTCAGCCTGCAATGCATCAATCATAATGTCCGGCCAACCTGCTGCCGCAAGCTGATTGTCTATATCACCTGAAAAGCTGAGCAGCAATCGGGGAGCAACCAGGAATAGCAGAGTTACCCCTCCGGTAATATAAAATGCTTTCCTGAGCGCATCCATAACCGAGGGCCCCCTGTTGCCCTCAATAACCTCTTTCAGGCCCAGTATGGCAAGCATCGGTATGGTGATCTCTGCAATCACAAGTATCATCGACACGGTCCTGAACCTGTTATATCCGGGGAAATAGTATATGAACAGATCCGACAGCCAGGCAAAATTGTATCCCCATGCAAGTGCCAATGACAATCCCGTTGCAACCAGAAGCCACCATTTATACTTACCTTTCACCACTATAAGACCCAAAACAAAAAAGAAGATCACCACGGCACCTATATAGACAGGTCCCGCCGTATAACGCTGTTCCCCCCAGTAAACGGGTGCCCCTGCAACAATATCGCGTGCACCGGCCACCCCGTGTTCATTCAGTACCCGGTAAAGCTCTGATCCTGTTCCAAGATCGTATGAAGATGCCCCTCCCTTAAAGTTAGGAATAAGCAGGTTCATTGTCTCAGCAATGCCATAGCTGTAGTCATTCAAAATATAATCCCTGTCCAGTCCCCCGGTCCTGACCTCCTGCCTGGTTGTCAGCTCAGAAGGCCCCCGCATGGAATACTGCCCGTATTCCCATACAAGGTACATATTGGTAAAGTTGGATGCAACCGCAAGCAATACAGGAATAATCAGGATCAGAAGCGTCCTGAAAAAATCAGGCAGCAGTCTCTTTCTCACAGCATGGACAAACTCAAATATCCCGTAGATTAAGACAATAAGAAAGGTATAGTATGTTATCTGCAGGTGATTGGTAAAGATCTGAAGGGCCAGGAAAAGGCCCAGCAGCACGGCTCCCAGCATCACCTTCCCCCTGAATGCCAGGACAATGCCCGCCAGGATGGGGGCCATATAGCTCATAGCATGAGCCTTGGTGTTGTGACCCGCCACCTCTATTATAAAGAAGTAGGTTGAAAAGCCAAATGCAATCGCCCCGGCTATTGAGAGCCAGGGATTCACCCTGAATGCAAGCATCAGCAAATAAAATCCCAGCATGCTGATAAACAGATATTTTGCAGGCACGGGTAGTCCGAGAGTCAGAAGCCTGTCAACATACCTTACAAGATTATAAGGGTATCTCACCGAGATCAGGTAGGCCGGCATACCGCTGAACATGGCGTTTGTCCATAATGCCTCCTCACCGGTCTCCTCCCTGAATTCGACTATCTCCCGTGCCATACCCCTGAACTGGGTAATATCGGGCTGCATAAGCTCCTTTCCTTCAAGGATCGGATAGAAAAAGGCAAGCGTAACGGCCAGAAATACAATAAATGCTGTAATGTGCGGCGTGAATTGCCTGAAAGGGATGTTTAGGATCTGTGCTAGTTGCATATATCAGTCGTCTAATTCTTCATAATCGACATATTCGCCGTCGTCACGGGTTATAATCTTATCCTTGCCGGGCCGGTACCTGATTGTGACCTCTCCCTCCCTTTCCTTTCTTCTTTTTTCCCTCATCTGTTTCTCATAATCCCTCCTTATCCTGTTGGACATTCTGGTCGCAAAGAACCTCACAATCCAGGGAAACACATACCTGCTGAGGAGGCTTGATATAAACCACACCAGGAAAAAAATAATTACAAACCGGATCAGTCCCATCAAAATACACGTTAAAGCCTACAAAGGTAATAATAATTTTACAGGAGTGTAAGCAACAGCAGGAGCGATGAAGTTACCCGGACACTGTGAAATACTGAACCGCGGCCCCTTGTTAAGAGCATCATGCTTTAAAAGTATACCTGACGGATTAACCCGCGTTACAGGTCCAGTATAGTAAAATCCACTCTCCTGTTCCTTTCCCTTCCCTCAGCAGTCTGGTTACTGGCAACTGGCCTGGAGAAGCCATAACCTTTTGAAACAACCCTTCTGGCATCTATCCCTTGTGAAATAACATATTCGGCCACAGCGAAAGCCCGGCCCTCTGACAGCGCCAGGTTCAATTCAGCTGAGCCTACATTGTCGGTATGCCCTCCAATCTCCACTGTAACGTTAGGGTACTCCTTCAGAAATTCGATCAGAGCATTGAGCGACCGGAATGATTCAGGCATAAGCACAGAGCTTCCTGTCTCAAAATAGATATTTTCAATCTCGATGGACTGGCCAACCTCCAGGGGGGTAACATAAAAATTCCGTTTTATGACTGTCATCGGTTCTGCAGCAGTAAGATCAACAGCCTCCAGGCGGTTATAAAAGTTAACCAATTGGGGGATCAGATCATAATTGAACCCCGCTGGCAAGCTGAGTTCATAGCCTGCATTTTCATGATCGTATTTAAATGCAGGTGACTCGCGCCCGTTGACCAGCATCCTGACATCATAACCCGGTTCGAGATACCTTCCTGTTTTGGTATTGACAACATTACCGGCCAGTGTTACCATATCTGCACCAATCCGCTCCGCCAGCACATCCTGTTTGATAACGGCATGTTCCTCTTGTGATGTAAGGTCAATCCTTGCATCAATTGTCCGGTAGTTATTTGCAGACACTCCCAGAATATAATTTCTACCGAAAGGCAGCCTGACTGAATAGGAACCATTTACCGGATCTATATATACCGTGTCAGCCTTTTCACCATTAATCATGAAAACAGGTTTAGCCTCCACATCAATCGGGGTCATCGACCTGTTATCAAGAACCTGTCCGCTCAGTTCAACCCAGGGCGCCGAAGTCATCCGAAGCTCAATATTCCTCTCCACAAATGACTGTTCACCCCTTACATCAACAGTGACAGATTCAGATGTGAAATTATCAGCTCTACCTGAAAAGATATAATTTTCACCTAGCGGCAGCCTTGCGCGGAAAGTCCCGTTACGGAAATTATAATGAACCGAATCGGAAATCTCCCCGTTTACCAGTACATCCGGATTCCTTGATGCCGGCATTGGCGCTCCTGTCCGGCTGTTCACAAGCCTTCCGGTCACCTGCACAAAAGGAAATTCCTCAAACAGTTTTATGGTGAATATTTTCGCTGTCCCGGGTTCGGCGGATGTCGAACTGTACCATGCCCGGCTACCATCTGAATTCATTATATAGTAGGAGTTCCAGAACGGACTGTTAATTGTATCGTTAAGCCTTACGGGAGGTGACCAGTTCATGTAGGTGTCATCCAGCTTCTCAACAAAATAGATACTCCTGTTGTTCCGGTCATTGTCGATTCCGGCCGAAAAATAGAGTTTTGATTTGTCTGAAGTCAAAAAGGGAGCCTCAGGGCTGATCAGCCTTTTTCCTTCGAAACGTTCCAGCCTGATCCCACGAGGCTTTGTATAGCTGTTATCAGGATTGCGGAGTGAAATATAGAGTGACGACCGGCGGCTGTTATACCTCCTGGAAAATGAATGAACAAGTACCTCACGATCGGGTGTCATATATGCAGCACTGACTTTCCCCCTGCTCATCCTGTTGAAATTTCTTACATCTAAAGGCCTGGGAGCACTCCAGCCATTATCGTCTGTCCTTTCGATCACAGAGTACCCGTTGTTAACGCGGAATGTGCCACTCCTGCTGAACTGTCCGAGTATCAGGTATGACTTTCCGTCATCAAGCGCCGAAAGTATGGCATTATACCTGCCGATATTGACCGTTTCTGGCAATCGCCGGGCTTCCGACCACGATCCGTCCTGGCGCAGTTCGATATACCACACATCCTGACTGTCCCTCTCCCCGAACCTGTTCTCCGGGTGGTTTATACGACTAAAATAGAGCCTGGTTCCATCGAAAGATATCACAGGATTAATATCGCTGAAACCCACACCTGTGACATTGACAAGGCTTTCAGGAACATTCAGGGCCTGCCCTCCGGCAGGCGGTCCGGATAAAATGGTTATATATAATATTAACCCGATTGAAGCTACATATTTTCTCATGCCGGCAGAACAATTTATTATATGTCAACTATTTAATGATATGGCAATCCCTGTACGGGGGTGACCCTGCCGAATACCAGGTTCATCCCAACCCTTAAATTAAGGTTTGTAAAAGTGAACGGATCCACTACTGGTGTATATAGATTGTCGGCCAGCAGATATATCTGGAAGGGCCCCGGCTTGATGATCATCCCAAAGCCGACATTCGATACCGTTCTCTGGTTGGCCGATACAGAAAGCGCCAGGTTAAGAGCCCGGCCGACACCCTGGGTAATGCCGACTGATACAGCTGGATAGAATCCCCTGTTAATTACCGAATAGAAATGGGCTCCAACCTGCGTACGCGGAGCAAGCTGATAATCGGCGGCAAGGTAGAATCTCGGGGCAAGCCAGGTGCTGTACCTGACATCGGCCGTTTCCGAAGATTCAAAATTACCGGCAAACTGCTGCACCAGGGTATCGGCATCTATTTCATTACCCGCAAGCAATTCAGTCAATATGTCAAAACCCGCAAAATCAGCTCCGCCCTTCAGATCCAGTACTTTTGTACTGTCGCTCCAGGAGATAAAGCCCAGGTTACTGAAAGCGAATGTAAACCTTGTCCGTGAATCAAGATCATATGCAACACCCCCGCTCAGAGCAAATCCCGGATTCCGTGTCCGGAAAAAGTATTCAAAAATTTTATCAGAATCGCTAAATTGCTCAAAATTTGCATTCTGGAGAGAGTCGCCGGGGATCCCTGATGTCCGCAATGTAACATCACTCACTGCAGAAAGGGCATACATGTCATCGTCAAACCTGACCTCAAACTGCTTTGGATTGAGATAAATATTGGTAAGTCCGAATAAAAGGCTGGCCCTCCCTCCGAATGTCCACTGATCCCGTTCGGTCGAGGCCCCGAAGGTGTGTTCCCTGTAAAGTGATGTGTTAATCCCAAGAGGTGACAGGTCCATGGCTTTGCCGGAATACTGGGTGTTGCCCTCAATTGCAAGACTGAAAAGTGATTTCGGATAGAAGAAATTCATCTCTCCGTTCATCCTTGCTGCGTACCAGAAGTTCCAGTTATCTATGCGCATTTTGAGGTGAAACAGCTCAGCACCTGCATTTGCATGCAGCATATTGCGGTTACGCAATTGATCCTCAAGTTTGTCGGGGGAGATAATCAGCGTCCTTCCGTCTATTTCAAGAAACGATCCGGGTACAAACCCGTTATGAATGACCTGGAAGTACACCGAAGAGACTCCCGGCAACCCTATGCTGAGGGAGTGTTCAGACCTGAGCGTGGGGTTCAGGTAGGTGGACTGGAACAGGTTGTGCATAAAGGGTAGGGTAAGCTCTGATTGCGCTCCGGCATTCAGCCCCAGGCACATTATCGAAAATACAACAATTGATCTTTTCACGGTTCTGTTTATCATCTGTTTAGATTAATCAATTTCCGGTGGTATCAGGATTAACTGTAATGTCCAGTGCAACCGATATCTGGATTGTTACCGTTTGTGATGCCAGGATGTTCACTTCCCTTTGGCTCTCGGTACCCGTATCAACCCTTAGCACAAACTCGGTCTTGTCGGATGAGGCAATCGCATCATACTTATCCCTGGAAAGCTCAACAACAGTAAGTTTCTCCCTTTCGGTCCCGGCAACGGGGTTCCCGTTCCCGTCAATGTCAGGGCTCTCGATTATATTCTCCACATCTTCGTCAGTATCAAACAGTGATGCCAGGACATTATCATGCTCATCAAGAAAGCTGGCCTGCAGGGCGAATGTCAGTGGCAATCCGTTTACGGTTTTAAGCAGGAGAGCAACCTTGTAATCATCGACCAGATCAATTGAATCGAACTCGGGCCAGGTAAGGCCTGAAATAACCTCGCTGAAACGCAGGTTCTCAATACTGCCCGACAGGGGTATCTCAACATCCATGTCTATATTGAATGAACTGGTGTCACTGACATAAAACTCATGGGGGTCAACATAGGTCTGGTCAGTATCACCTATATTGAAATTCCCCGAGAAGGATATCTTATTGGGACTGAACGGTAGTACCTGCTCTATATTTGAATTTTCGGCATCCAGCCTGAATAGTCTCGATGCGTAAGGCAATTCCTCCGTACCGAAGGGCAGATAATTACTCTCACCCAGAAGCAGTGCATCCTCCAGGTCTGTCCCGGTGTTTTCCAGGTACCTTATCTCATTGTCATAATTCTCAAATCTGATCTCATCTATAAGAACAGAAGAGGGTGTGCCGAATGATGTCCCGATATCAAACTGCAGGGCAGGATTCTTCAGGAATATCTCCCCTTCTATTACCGATGACAGTGCACCCAGGTTGATCTCCTGGGCAGGCAGCTCTATATCATGATATATCAAGCCTGTCATCCTCTCAAATTCAACGGAGGAAAACCCGAAACGAACAGCGACATCCCCTGAAACACCCGGGGCAGAGCTTACACTTACCCCGTAACTTATGGAGTTGTATACGGTATCTGTGCCGTCAATCACAAACATATCAAGCACTGAGCCAGAAAGATCATAAACATGCCTGCTTACGTAGGGGTCATCTGACCAGTCGCTTACCGCAACCAACCCGCCAGGTTGTTCAGTTGTCCTCAGGGAGGTAAACATAAGCTCGGCGCCAACATCGTCAATCCCGCTTCTTTCAAATTCAATCCAGAGTTCGCCTCCGCTCAGATCAATCCTTTTAATCTCCGAATCGCTGCCAATGGTGGCATAATCATCCAGGTAAGTCTCAGAAGAGCTCTCTGATATGGGGATTAAGAGGCCAAATTCCCTGTCGGGCACATTGAAAGTATTCAGATCCAGTTCAAACTGAAAATTTTCACTCACCTGAAGGATAATGCTGTCATTTCTGACCACTATGACCGAGCCGGGATCAGCAGACTCAAGGAGATCCTTCAGACTCACGGAGGAATTTACAACAGGGAACCCGAATGAGGGTGAAAAAGACTCTACCCTTACCTCTTCGATATCTTCAAAATCATTCAGGTAGCACCCGTTCACTATAAACAGCAGCGAGGTAACTACAGCTAGTACAAAATATTTTCCCATATATTCAAGATTTGCCTTTTGGTTGTCACAATGAATATCCATATTCGTGATCATGTTCGTGTTTGCCTGAAACTTATCAAGGATGTTTCTCCTGGTTGATTACTTCGGTTTAAAATCCCGAAAAAAAATCACAAAAACAGAACAATTCTTTGTCCAAAACGTTTAACGTAGTATAAAAAATGTTAAAATTATAAAGCTAAAGATATAAAAAAACCTGCATCCAACAGCCGTTGCACAATATTTCTGTTGGTATGCCTGCATCTCCGGCAACAGGAAATCAGCAGGTTACGATTATGGCAAGTAAGAAAATGAATATATATAATCATCAATTTTCCAAAGTTGGATATTGAATCCATAATTTTGTTCTGATCTGACACCTCCAAATGACAACTAACTGATCTATTAACCAAAAAACCATACTATTTTGAAAACAAAAATTCTTAAAATTACCGTTCCCGCAGCAATAATGGCGTTAATGACGTTGTCCTTTACTGCATGCGATGAGTTTGCCCCAACCATTAAGGTGCCCTTTGAAAGTGATTCTGAATTTTCCATAACATCAGAAGAACCGGCTTTAAAAAGCGGTGAAAGCTATCCCCTTCTTCATGAATGGGTCTATACTGAAAGTATAAGCTCCCTTATCACCGAAAAGGGCGGTAATCCCGAAAAGATCAGGGAAAGCAATATAACCGGTGTGACTTTCACCCTGGTAAATACAGATGCAGGAAACCTTGCAGATGTCATCTCGCACCTGGAGCTTAAGATAGACGAGCACCCCCCGGTGAGTCAGACCCTTGTTGCCAGGTCTTCTGAGATATCCGCCAACAGCATATCTTTTGAAATCATTCTCGATGACATACTCGATTATGTAGTTAACGATGGCGGAATGACTTTCAGCCTCTATGGCGTTGCCGACAAAGAAGCCATTGAGGAGGATCTTGAAGTTAAAATAAGCGTTTCGTCAGAGATGGTGGTACAACTCCTGTAAAGATGCTTTCAGCAGTTCCTGCCAACCCGGCCCGTTCGGCTACTTTCACGCTGCCGGTGAATAACATGACCCGATCATTTTGAAAGAGGCTGTCCGAAAAGGGCAGCCTCTTTTCAGTATACAGTGTAGTTGTAAAGGAAGTTATCGTCAGAACCGACAATCAGGTTGAAATTGCCCTGTCCGGTTTGAAAGAAACCAATCGTAAACAATGAGCTGCCACGGAGGGGGAACCCGTTGTAGATTTCACCATTCGCGTTAAAAAGGAATATCTGCCCATCGCTTTGTGAGACAACTCCGATTTTCCTGTCCCTTGCTGAAAAGTGGTAATAGGCCGGCACATGAGTTATTTCAGACGGGAACTCATGACTGAAGATCGGCAGTCCGTCATTACCATATACATCCAGACGGTTACCATCAATAAAGATATAGTCCTTCTTCCCGTTTGCATTCACATCCTGGAAATCAAAAAAATGTCCTGAAGAATACTCTCCCAGTTTCACCACCTCGGTTGTCCCCTCAAGACCAATATGCCATACCAGCCCCAGGGTGTCGGTTATTGTGATCCGGGGCTCGGAAGCCGGTGTTCTTCCCTCAAACACTATGTTGTTATGCCCTGAAACGGGAAACACTTTGTCGGGCCTTAGCCTGATGTTACCCCTGCGGTCAAGAATGTAAACCCGGTGCCTGTCAGCAAATACTATATAGTCTCTTCCACCCGACCTTATATGTTGTATCTCATGATAGACATTGTGCTCGGTCCTTCCGAAGTTCCAGCCAGGGATAATGTTCCCGTCACCGGAACGGACTACAACAGTGCGGTCCTCACAGGCAACAAATATCCGGTAGTCCCTGTTTCCCTCATAGTCAAAAACCGATATACCGTTGGTGGCCGGCGACGGAAGACGGACAGGGTATCTGCCCACATCATTACCGTTACGGTCGACCAGGAATATCTGCTCGCTCGTATTGAACAGCATCTGCAGCCGGTTGTTTTTGTAAAGGTCAATCTGGTATACATTACCCAATATCCTTCCGGGCAGCGGCCTTTTCCACAAAATGCGACCGGCGCGGTTTATCAGGTAAATGTTGTTCCTCTCATCCTGGACGAATATCTCGTTCTCCCCTGTATTATGATTTACCAGCAGGTGAGGCTTGAAATCAATAACCGTATCAAGCAGGGTCTGCCATTCTGTGTGTGGCTCCTCTGTCACCACCGGGGAGTATCTGAGCGAGATATTATTGTACAGCATATCGTTGTCGGCGCTGAACTGAGCCGATAACGCCTGGAACTTCCTTACCGGTAAAGGATCATCTGCAATATTCCCGGCAACATCCTCTCTCAGTAACCAGGTTAGCAGTCCGGCCGATCTTGGCAGATCGGTATAGAACCACATATTGCTCTGCGACATCAGGTACCCCGAGAAATCCCTGAAACGCCTGTCGGCACTCAGGGTCTGGTTAAGCACGTTGGCATGTATGAACTCCGAAAGGCCGTTTACCGACTCACCAAAGACCAGGTAGTTGCCCACAAATGTGTACCACAATGTTTGGGCCGTTCCAAAAGCCTTGCCTGACAGCAGCTCGCCGGTCTGTGTAAATGGAAACCTGAAAATGTCGAATGACGTTTCACTATCCACCCTGTAAACCTCACGATAGTCATCCCTTCTTCTTCCCTGCTGACCTGCATGATGATCAAGAACCCTGCCAAGAGCCTCCCCGGCCAGTGAACTGCTTCTTGTCCGTACCATCAGGAATGATTCCCCCTCCGTTCCCGGCGATTCCCAGCCGGTCATAACCATTACAACCTCCCCTTCCATAAATGACTGGAATAACGGGAAGAATCCGGTTCCGGCGGTAGTTCTGAACTCTTCCTCCAGTCTACTCAGGCGTTCCTGCCTGCCGTTATTCCCATTCCATCTGCGCAGATTTTCATGAAACAGATTCACATCGCTCATTCCCAGGGCCAGGAAGGCCGAAGCATTACCCGGTATTACCTGCAGAGCACCAGTAGTTACAGGTGACTGGCCCTTAAACAGATCAAGATAACTATCCCCTTCCCTGCATGCCCTTGAAAACCCGTTCATCAGCATCCCGTCAGCACGCAGGTGCAGGTCCAGTTCAGCCCAGTCACCCAGGGTCCCGCCAAGCAACAGCGAATTCCTTATTTCTCCGCCGCTCCATGTGGATAAATACCTGGGCAGGTTACGAAGGTTGACAAAGATATTGGCAGCAACGTTCCTGCCTGTTGAAGAATATACTTTCATGAAATAATCGTCATCGAAGATCTTGTCGCCCACTGCAACCTGGTCTATTGCATTTTCCAAAAGCACAGGAGAGAAGCTGAAAATAAAAATACCTTCGGTAACGGCCCAGGAGAAATTACCAGAATGGCGATCACCGTACATCGTAACATCATAGATCCTTACACGGTTGTACAGCCGTTCGCCTGTCATGGCCCGGCCATCAAGCAGGGATCCGGCAAGCTCTTTCAGTTCAGACACTTCTCTCATTCCCGACACCGAAGTATAAAATACCGGCTGGTAGCGGTCCCTTCCCGATGGATGCATTGAGAGCAGCAATTTCCGGTCCCTGGCAAGCTCTGCAGCGTCAGGGTTGGCGCCGATCAGAGAATCAAGGTACCTCACACCCGTCAGGATCCATTGGTTGCCGGTTATCTTTTCCAGAGCTGACCACATATCGCTCCCTTTCTCAAGAGCATCTGCAAATGAGGGAAAATCAGAAGTTCGTATCACCACAGCAGCATCCGGAGCAACTGCCCTGATAGGATCCCCGCCCGTTAATGCAGTCCCCCGAAAAAATATCCAAACCCCTATGATAAGCGCAATGGAAGTAATAATAAGGGTAGCAAGAAGAATTCTTTTTATCATCGTCATCCAGGTTTCACCAGAATACCCTTTTCAGTGCGTAAAAGTACATTTTTTTTGGTGTATAATCCACCGGCATCTCATTCACAAAATCCCCAAAAACAGATTAATTATCAACACCTGACAGGTGATTAAAAAAAAGTATTATATTTTTGCTGCCTGAAAAGTCTTTTGACCCCGGCAGAAGTTACGCGCCCGGATTTGATTGTTGAACCGATAACCCAGTCCCAATGGAGCATTTGAACACGATAATAACGGGCACAGGAAGCTACATACCCTCAGTGAGGATATCCAATTCAGAATTTACCCGCCAGACCTTCTTTGAAAAAGACAAGAGCAGGATTGACAGTCCCGGAGAGATTGTGGTGGACAAGTTCAGGGATATCACAGGTATTGCAGAGCGAAGGTGGGTCAAGGAGGGTCAGAGCAACTCCGACATTTCAGCCATCGCAGGACGTGAAGCAATTAAGAGTGCGGGCATAGATCCTGAAACACTCGATTATATAATCGTTGCCCACAATTTTGGCGATGTACTCCAGAACACTATCCAGTCCGATACCCTGCCCTGCCTTGCAGCCAGGGTAAAACAGATGCTCGGTATCAGGAACCCCTCATGCGTAGCTTATGACATCATTTTTGGCTGTCCCGGGTGGGTACAGGGTGTGATCCATGCCGATTCGTTCATACGCACCGGACTCGCAAAGAGAATTCTGATCATAGGGGCTGAAACACTATCAAGGGTAGTGGACAAGTACGACCGCGATACAATGATATTTTCCGACGGAGCCGGCGCCGCAGTGGTTGAGGGAGTGAAGTCAGACCAGAGAAAAGGATTTCTGGCCTCTGCTGCCGTATCCAATACCATTGAAGAGGCCTACTACCTGTACCTGGGAGAATCAAACGCACCCGACAGTAACCCGAATGTCCGTTATATCAAGATGCACGGGAGAAAGATATATGAATACTCTATTTCAAACGTGCCACACGCCATGAAGGCGGCCCTTGACAAGACAGACATACCAATTGGCGAAGTTAAGAAGATATTGCTTCACCAGGCAAATGAGAAGATGGACCAGGCAATAGTTCAGCGGTTCTACAGGTTATACGGTATAAGGCCCGATGTGGCGCAGGTCATGCCGATGAACATTCACGAGCTGGGCAACAGCTCTGTGGCCACCGTCCCAACACTCTACGATATGATAATGAAGGGCAGCCTCAAGGATCACGAGATAAACCCCGGCGACGTGGTCATATTTGCCTCGGTAGGAGCCGGCATGCACATTAACGCTATAGTCTACAGGCATTAGTCCCCCACCCCTGCAACCTGATGCCGGCAAAGGGCAACCGGCCGCCACGGCTCATAACATCACTCTTCCCTGCCCCGGAACCGGGCATCCGGTAAACCACATGGCGCCCCGGCGGCACCTTGCAGTCGCTACTCTTCCCTGCCCCTTATCTTCGCCCTCCTGAACTCCTTCTCCCTGTCGAAAAGGTACCTGTAGGTCACATGGGTCTTGGCAACGCTGAACCCGAGCTGGTTTGCCAGCTTTATCATTGGCGGGTTGAAATCCCCTATCCAGTTAAGCTCAAGCTCTTTGTACTGGAAGCCCGGTTTGGTTCCGACATCGGCAAAAGCTTTTATCATGCCCCCCTCGACACCCTTGCCCTGAAACCTGGGAACAACGCCGAAGATAACCCCGTATGCCTTTTTGCATGTCCTGTTCCATTTATGGTAAAGGAATTTGATCTTACCAATAAGATCAAGCCTGCCATTAAGGTGCTTCACGATCTGGTTGAACTCCGGTATCATTATATAGAAGCCTATCGGCTCCCCTTTATGGTAGGCAAAATAGATCAGCCTCTCGTCCATTATAGGTTTGAAGCTGTTCAGCATTGCCCTGGCATGGACTTTTGACATCTCACTGACACCTGAAAACCCGGCCCATGCCTGGTTATATACTATTCGGGTATCTTCGGCTACCTTATCCATCTCCTTTCTGCTGATGTGCCTGAACGAAAAATCGGGATTGCGGTAAACCCTTTCAGCCTTCTCCATGATAACGGGATTTACACCTTCGATGCTGATCGACCGCCGGAAAGTGTACTGATTGAAATAGTTCATAAAACCGTACTCTTCAAAAAGGTCCTTGTAATACCTGAAATTCCATGGCATACGATAGTTAGGCTCTGAGAACCCGTCTACCAGCAGTCCCCACCACCGGTCCCTCTCTCCGAAATTCACCGGGCCGTCCATTGCTTCCATCCCTTTCCCGGTAAGCCATTCCCTGCAGGCATCAAACAGCCTGAATGCCGCCTCGCGGTCATTTATACACTCAAAAAATCCCATGCCCCCGGTAGGCTGCTCACTCCGTGCTGCCACCTTTTTATCATAAAATGCAGCCACGCGACCAACCGTCTCTCCGCCGTTTTCCTTCAGCACCCACCTGATGCACTCGCCCGAGCGGAACGATTTGTTCAGCTTAGGGTCAAACACCTGTTCAACATCACTGTCCAGCGGCCGGATCCATTCAGCCTCATGCCTGTACAATCTTAAAGGCAACATAATGAATTCTTTAGCTGTCTTTTTGTCCTTCACTTCAACGAGACTGAAAGCCATAGGTCATAATTTTGTTTGACATTGCTACTCTTCAGCCAAAGATATTACCTCAATCCTAATTTACCGAACAGTTCGGGTAAAAAAGATCAAAACAACTATCTTTACCCTCCGGTTCAGGGTAGCCGCCACCGGCGAGAAACAGGGCGGACAGCATATACAACTCCCGCCACCGGCGAGAAACAGGGCGGACAGCATATACAACTCCCGCCACCGACGCGAAACAGGGCGGGCAGTATACACAACTCCCGCCACCGACGCGAAACAGGGCGGGCAGTATACACAACTCCCGCCTCCGGTGATAAACAGGGCCCCGGGCGAGACAACCATAACCAGATTCTTATATGGAAAACGGAAGGATAAAGAATATTTTATGGGATTGGAACGGCACCCTTCTCAACGACATGGAACTTTGTATCGACTGCATGAACAGCCTTCTTGATGAGCGTTCCCTGCCACGGCTTTCGCCGGAACTCTACAGGGAGGTGTTCTCCTTTCCAATAAGGGATTACCTTCTTGAGATAGGTTTTGACTTTTCAAAGGAGCCCTTTGAGGTACCCGCCGACCGGTTTGTTGTACTTTACAACCAGCGCTATCCGGAGGCGCGCCTCTTTGAAGACGCAGCAGGCACACTTGAGCACTTCAGCCGGCTGGGAATGAGTCAATTTATCCTCTCGGCGCAGGAACACGGATTACTTGAAAGATTGCTTGATTACTATGAAATAAGGCATTATTTTGAAGATATTACCGGCACAGCCGACAATTATGCATACTCCAAACTTGAAGCCGGGAAAAACCTGATTGACCGCCATAAGCTGGATCCCGGCGAGACGGTAATGATAGGCGACACTACTCACGACCACCAGGTGGCAGATGCACTGGGCGTACCAACCCTGCTCCTGGCGCAGGGGCACCAGAGCAAGGGACGCCTCAGGGCAACAGGTTCACCTGTGCTGGACGATTTCGATGCCATCAAAAAGTACCTGGAAAACCACAACGGCAGCATCAACTGATCATCAGTGGGGCGGTTGTGACATCGAAGGCAGCATCAACTGATCATCAGTGGGGCGGTTGTGCCATTGAAGGCAGCATCAACTGATCATCAGTGGGGCGGTTGTGCCATTGAAGGCAGCATCAACTGATCATCAGTGGGGCGGTTGTGCCATTGAAGGCAGCATCAACTGATCATCAGTGGGGCGGTTGTGCCATTGAAGGCAGCATCAACTGATCATCAGTGGGGCGGTTGTGCCATTGAAGGCAGCATCAATTAATCATCAGGTGTGTGGTCATGCCATTGAAGCAGGATCCTTGCTATATTGGTGGCGTGGCTGTTGATATTGCGAAGCATAGCCATCAGTTCCAGGTGGGTTTTGGAGCTCATGAGCGTATCCTCGGCCTCCTGCTGCATCCTTTCATAGTGCAGCCTTGCCATTTCAAATGACATCATCCTGTACTCCTTGTACTTTTTCTTCATCTCGGCGGCCTTCTCCATATCAAGCTCCCTGAACACCTCCAGGGCCCTTTTTAACTGCCGGCAGGTCTTCTGGTGATACTCCTCAAGCTCAGCCTTGCCTTCGGGACTGAAGTTGTAGCCTGATGCTATCCAGTAATCAGCCTTCTTGTGTATCGGACCCGACACCACGTCGGCTATCAGTTCAAGCTCCTTGACGGTATAAAGTATCTGGAAGGTTTCGTTTGCCCTCTCCTCCATTGTTCCGGCACGGTTAATTTTCAGCAGGTAGGCATTTATCTGGTCGCGCAGGAAGTCAACCTTCTCCTCGCGCTGAGCGATAACCTTCATGGCAGCCGAATTCTTGTAAATAAATACAGCCAATATGGAGGTGACCATCTCATGCACCACTTCGCCCATTCTCATTGTCTCTTTCTTGGCCAGGCTGAGAGCCATTACAGGTGTTTTCAGCATGCTCTCATCCAGGTAGTTGACCTTGAATGCCGGCAGCTCTGCTCTCTTTTTCACGGGCATGATCCACTCAACGAACTTTGCAAGGCTGATTGTAAAGGGGAGAATCAGCAGTGCCACGAACACATTGTAAACGGTATGTGCATTTGCAATCTGTCTTGGCATGACCTCGGCCAGCACGGCCATCTCGTCTGCCCCTGCAGGCCCTCCAGGAGATATGGTTTCAATAACCGAAGCGAAAGGTTTGATCCACCAGATAAAAAGCAGAACCCCGAATACCTTGAACAGGGTTACTGCAAGGGCCACCTTTCTGGCCTCCCGGTCAGCCTTGACCGAAGCGATCATCGCCGTGACGGCCGTACCTATGTTCGATCCGAAAAGCAGCGGTATGGATGCCTCCAGACTTATCAGCCCCTGGGTCCCCAATATTATCATAATCCCCACAAAGGCTGAGCTGCTCTGAATAAGTGCAGTAAACAGGGTCCCGACCAGTATGCCGAGAAGCGGGTTCTCCAGTCTCAGCAGGAGCTGGATGAAGGGGTCGAAGCTTCGCAGGGGGAACATGGCATCAGACATGATATGCATTCCGAAAAAGAGGATGCCGAACCCCATAACGGCCTCACCGATATTACTGACTTTTTCGCGGTTTGAAAAAGAGTGTAATGCGAAGCCCAGCGCAACAAACACCAGGGCATAGTCGGTAAGTTTGAATGCAATGAGCTGGGCAGTGACCGTAGTGCCGACCGCAGCACCCAGTATGATACCTATTGTCTGCCTGAACTTCATCAATCCGGCGTTGACAAAGCTTACCAGCATCACATTGGTCGCACTGCTGCTCTGTATAACCATGGTGACGAAGGCACCCAGTCCCATCGCCGATAACCTGTTGTTGGTGAGGTTGCTCAGAATAGTCCTCATCTTGTCGCCTGCCGACCGCAGCATACCCCTGCTCATCACCTCCATTCCAAGGAGGAACAGGGCGAGTCCCCCGACAAGTCCCACGAAGAGAAACACCAGCCAATCCGGTTCTCTCGCAAACAAAGTATAGAGCTGTACGTTCTCTTCGTCGGCCGACCTTATCCGGGCAATAAGCTGATATTCACCCCCTGAAGAACCCAGCCTGAAGTTCACCCCTGCTATCCCGCCGGTATCGGTAGGGACCATCCTGTTGTCGATCCTGTAGTCGCCTCCTCCCGAAGGATAGCCCACCACCTCGAAAATTACCGGTATACCGACCACCGGGTTCCCATCCCGGTCAACTACCCTGGCCCTCACGGGATCAGCATAATCGCCGGCCCTCGCATGCTGGCGGTCTCCCGAGTAGCCCCGGACCCCCGGCAAATATGGTTTTTCAAGAATATAGGACTGGGTGTAATGCACGGCCTGATCTGCCGGCATGGCTGCCGGTACAAGAATTACAAAAAACAGGAGCAGAAAAAGTTCCCTTTTCACCCGGTTGCGATTTTGCAATACGTAAAAATAATGCATTAACCCTTACCGGCAATCAGAATCCGATGCAATATTGTAAAAATATTAATTCAGCTTACAGTGCACTCCCGGTAATTACTAAGATCATAAGTAATACTGCCTTTAACAGCACCCCGCGGCAGTGCCGGAAGCATTCAGGAAGTCGTCTTCCGTCAAGCGACCGGAAGATAATAATGTTTTACAAGGAACACCTGGAGGATCGTCTCTCCGGCGCATCACTCATGGGATGGATGCGGACTAAAAGTTCATTATCCCTTCATTCCGAACGCCTTCCTGATCTTTTCGACCTCGTCGGTTTTCTCCCAGCCGAACATTTCGACCATCTTGTAGTTGCGCCTGACGCCGTCAATCACCTTCGAATATGTCTCCCCATCCTGGTAATATACCTCCACCTCGCAGGTATGCGGTGTACGACCGAAATGTCCGTACCTGGCAGTTTTTGAGAACACGGGGTTCTTCAGTCCGTAACGCTTTATTATTGCAGCGGGGCGCAGGTCAAAAAGCTCTGTAACTTTCCGGGCTATCTCCTCATCACTTATACCCTTACGGGCAGTCCCGTATGAATTTACAAACAGCCCAACCGGCTCAGCCACTCCAATGGCATAGGCCACCTGCACCAGTATCTCTCCGGCAATACCCGCAGCTACCAGGTTCTTGGCTATATGCCTGGCAGCGTAGGCTGCCGAGCGATCCACCTTCGATGCATCCTTCCCGGAAAAGGCACCTCCGCCATGCGCGCCTCGCCCACCGTAGGTGTCGACAATGATCTTCCTGCCAGTCAGTCCCGTATCACCATGTGGCCCGCCAATGACGAACTTGCCCGTGGGATTGACCAGGAGCCTGAAGCCGTCGTCGAACAGATCCCTGATATTCTGAGGCACGGTCTTCGATGTGAGTACCCTTGGAATAAGTATCTTCCTGATATCACCGGCTATCCGGTCCTGCATTTCTGAGTCCTTTCCCCCGAAAGGGTCATGCTGGGTAGAAATAACAAGCGTATCCAGCCTGCGTGCAACGTCATTTTCATCATACTCGACCGTAACCTGGGCCTTGGAGTCGGGCCTCAGGTATGTCATGTGGGCCCCTTCCTTACGTATGGCAGCCAGGTGCTTCATCAGCATGTGCGACAACTGTATAGGCAGAGGCATGTAGTTCTCCATCTCCTTAACGGCATAGCCGAACATCATACCCTGGTCGCCGGCGCCCTGGTTTTCATCGTTTTCCCGCTCCACACCCTGGCTGATGTCGGGACTCTGTTCATGAATGCAGGATACTATCCCGCACGATTCAGCCTCGAACTTGTATTCAGAACTGGTGTACCCTATATCGCGAACCGTATCGCGGGCCACTCTCTGGATATCTACGTAACCCTCGGTTTTTACCTCGCCGCTGCACACTATCAGTCCGGTCGTCACCAGCGTCTCACAGGCAACCTTTGATTCGGGATCGTATCTAAGGAACTCATCAAGAAGTGCATCTGATATCTGGTCGGCAATCTTGTCGGGGTGACCCTCCGACACCGATTCAGAAGTAAATAAATAAGCCATCTTATGACAGATTTAGTTTGACAATAATTAAATGGGGAAGCGGTGAGATTGTTTGCAGAAAGGCTACGTTTTAGCATTTTTTTGTGTGGTTGCAAGCAGTCAAATCCGTCCACCAGTAAGGCCACAAAAATAGTTATATTTTGTAACCTGAACAAATATTTTTCAGCCGTGGTCTGTCAGAAGTCCCCTCCCACTGCAACAGCCAAGAGTACCAGGCATGTTCGCGCATTGTGCCGGGTCAGCTCCCTGGCCGGTAAGTTCCCGAGCCGGTCAGATCTCTAGCCGGTCAGCTCCCTGAAGATACTTTCAAGGTTTCTCTCTTCCCGGTGCATGGAAAGCACAACGATATTTTTCTGAACGGCAAAGCCGAACACCCCTGCCCTGATATCCTCATCGCCAATGCTTTCAATGATCCACCTGTTGCCGTTTACTTTGATCACCTTGCCGGCGCCAGGAATCCTGGTAAGCTCGTCGGGGTCGACATCGCGGTCAAACTCGACCGAAACCGATATCTTTTTGATGCTGCTCATCGCCGAAATGTTCTCCCTGGTATCATCGGCCACAATCTTTCCGTTCTTGATAATTATTATCCTGTCGCAAATGGCTTCAACCTCCTGCATAATGTGGGTTGAAAGCATGACGGTCTTCTCCTTACCTGCTTCGGCTATCAGGTTTCTTATCTCAACAATCTGGTTCGGATCAAGTCCCCCGGTCGGCTCATCAAGGATCAGCACGTCGGGGTCATTGGCCAGGGCCTGTGCCAGTCCCACTCTCTGCCTGTAACCCTTTGAAAGGGCCCCGATCTTCTTGTGCTGCTCCTCCCCCAGTCCGGTCATTCCTATCAGCTCTTCCACCCGCCGTGACTTTCCCGGCAGCTTGTATAGCCGGGTTACAAACTGAAGGTATTCCCTGACATACATATCAGGGTAGAGAGGATTATTTTCGGGGAGGTACCCGATCCTTTCCCTGACCTTCAGGGAATCTTCCATCACATTGATGCCGTTAACCGACACATTGCCTGAATCGGCTGGAATGATGCCGGTAATTATACGCATCATGGTTGATTTCCCGGCCCCGTTCGGTCCAAGGAAACCAAGAACCTCTCCTTTTTTTATATTAAAGGTGACATCGTCGAGGGCACGCTGACTGCCGTAAATCTTAACCACATTTTTTACCTCAACTGGCATATTATCTGATTTTTTTGCAGCGGCTAATTTATAAAAATCATTCCAGAGTTGGTTTTTATTGTTTGATTTTCATAACTTGGATAGCTAAACTTCAAAGTCTATGTTCGACATCGGAAAGATCATCGCAAAACCAGGCGCCGCCATCAGGCTGAAAGATTACGATACCGCCTACACGGGCGAGTTTGAGTCCCCGAAACAGGCAAAGAAGATGCTCAGACGCGACATAAAAAGGACTGCCACATTGCAGGACATGCTTTACGCATACAGCCGCCATTCGATCCTGATCATCTTCCAGGCCATGGACGCTGCAGGCAAGGACGGCACCATCAAGCACGTCATGTCGGGCATCAACCCGCAGGGCTGCCAGGTATTCAGCTTCAAGTCCCCTTCATCCGAAGAGCTTTCGCATGATTATCTGTGGCGCACCACCAAGAGGATGCCTGAAAGGGGCCGAATCGGGATCTTCAACCGTTCCTATTACGAGGAGGTGCTGATAACCAGGGTGCACCCGGAGTTCCTGCTGAAACAGAACATTCCCGGCATCTACAGTGTTGACGATATCACGCCCGAATTCTGGGAGAACCGCTACACCCACATAAACAATTTTGAGAAGCAGCAGCATGACAGTGGCACCATCATCCTTAAGTTCTTCCTGCACCTTTCAAAAGATGAGCAGAAGGCACGGTTCCTGTCGCGCATCAACAACAAGAAGAAGAACTGGAAGTTCACGATAAACGATATCAGGGAGAGGCAGAAATGGAATCTTTACCAGGAGGCATTCGAGAAAGCCATAAACAAAACCTCCACGCCCTGGGCTCCCTGGTACATCATACCGGCCGACAACAAGTGGTTCATGCGCACCGTGGTATGCGACATACTGGCCGATGCCCTTGAAAACATGAACCTGAAGTATCCCGAAGTCGGTCCGGAGGCAAGAAAAAACCTCAGGGAGGCGAAAGAGCTGCTGCTGAACGAAGAGTAGCGCCATAGCTGCGCCTGCACTACCGCTCGCCTGTCCCAGCCGCATTTGGACTGCCGTGAATGTACCGCAACCGCTGCCGCAACGCTGCACGCCGGTTACAGCCGCACCTGCGCTGCCGCGAACCTGCCACTGCTACTGTCTCAAAGCATCACGCACCGGCGCCCGGCAGGCCATACACTGTCAGTACATCACAGAATGCACCGTTGATATCCCAACGCGCGGATTAACCGCCATGACAGGTATACGCGCACTGTTGGCTATTATCTCCTGCTCAGGCAGGCCCATGACAAAGTCCGTCATATTCACCGACTTTGTAGTGGTTATCACTATCAGGTCGGCATTTATCTCCTGGGCAAAAGCGATGGTCTCCTTCGAAAAGTTACCCGCCTTTTTGGCCACGTGAATCTCATATTCAATATTGTTCTGTATAAGGTACCTTGCTGCAAAGTTCAGGTTTGTGTTCACCTTCTTTGCAATTGCCTTATCAGTTATCGGCGGCTTGAACAGGTGTACCTTCGAATTGAAATACTTTCCCATATAGATTGCCCAGTAAAGTTTTTCCCTGGTTTCAGCCTTAAAGTCGATGGGAAATACGATGTCGGTAAACCTGTGCTTTTCAGAAGGTTTATCCTGCACCACCAGGAAGGGCACCTTACTTTTGACAATCACCCTCAGTGCATGGCTTCCTGTCAGTTTCTGCATTCCCTTGACTCCGTGGGTACCCATTATCACCATCCGGGCTGAACACTCGGTGGCATACTTGCCAATGGCATTAAATATTGTGCCTCCCAGAACATGATAATTGATCTTAACACCATTCTTCTTGTAAAAATCATCACACAGCGTAGCAAGCTTGCCCTCAGCTTCCTCCTTGCGGCCTTCAAAACCTGATCCGTCCTCAATAACGTGGATGATCGTTATGGGGCAATCGGTGTATTTTGAAATACGCAGCGCATGTGCGAGTGCATTTTCAGATACGGGAGTGAAGTCATAGGTAACCAGTAGTTCCTTTGCAACTTTTTCCTTTTCCATGGGAGGTAAATTTGTTCAACAATATAAGAGGTTTCAGGTCAGACAAAGTCGGGACTAAATTTATGGCATTTATTCCACAAATAAAAAATTAACTGCCTAAAAAACCGGCCCCTACCCAGCTTCCTGCACATAATTTTACTAAAGGATCTTTCATTTCAGACTGTAATCAGGCATATTTGGTTGCACGCTTATTAAAAAAATGGTGATAAAAGTATTATAAACCTCCCTTAAAAATGATTTTTTTGATAAATCCTCTTTTGTGTGGGACATATAATGATATATCCTGTATTTTTGCAGCAAAATTCAGAACCATATTCAATCGACATGACCATCAGAAGCAGAACAAGAGTAAAGGACGCCCTTGTCTCAACCGGGTTTGACAAGGAGATCACCGTAAAGGGCTGGGTGCGTACCCGCCGTGGCAACAAAAGCATTGCCTTCATTGCCCTTAATGACGGCTCCACCATTAATAACATACAGGTAGTGGCCGATGTGCCTGAATTTCCCGATGAGCTGCTGAGGCAGGTCACCACCGGGGCATGCATCTCGGTCGACGGGATACTGACCCCCTCAGAAGGGAAGGGCCAGAGTGTGGAGATCAAGGCAAAAAAGATAGAGCTTTACGGGAGCGCCGATCCCGGTACCTACCCGCTTCAGAAGAAGGGCCACTCGCTGGAGTTCCTCAGGGAGATAGCCCACCTTCGTCCGCGCACCAACACCTTCGGCGCCATACTGAGGATAAGGCACGCCATGTCTTACGCGATACACAAGTACTTCAACGATAACGGCTTCTATTACCTGCACACCCCCATCATCACCGGTTCCGATGCCGAAGGGGCTGGCGAGATGTTCAGGGTCACCACCCTCGACCCCGTAAGTCCGCCCCTCAACGAAGACGGCAGCGTCAATTACCGCGACGACTTTTTCGGCAAGGAGACCAACCTCACCGTATCGGGCCAGCTCGAAGGCGAGCTTGGCGCCCTGGCGCTTTCAGAGATATACACCTTCGGTCCCACCTTCAGGGCCGAGAACTCCAACACACCGCGACACCTGGCCGAGTTCTGGATGATAGAGCCCGAGATGGCCTTTTACGATATAGAAGACAACATGGACCTGGCCGAGGACTTCCTCAAGTTCCTGGTGGTCTATGCCCTTGAGCACTGCAGTGAAGATCTCGAATTCCTGAACAACATGTACGACAAGGAGCTGCTGGAAAGGCTCAACTCGGTCATAAAAACAGATTTCGAGCGAATAACATACACCCAGGCAATAGATATCCTCAGCTCATCAGGCCGCAAGTTTGAGTTCCCGACCGACTGGGGCAGCGACCTGCAGTCCGAGCACGAGCGGTTCCTCGTCGAGCAGCATTTCAAAAAGCCGGTCATAATAACCGGCTATCCCAGTAAGATCAAGGCTTTCTACATGAAGCAGAACGACGATGGCAAAACGGTCCGCGCCATGGACGTACTCTTCCCCCGCATAGGAGAGATAGTGGGCGGCTCGCAGCGCGAGGAGGATCTCGGCAAGCTTGAGGCCCGCATTAAAGAGCTCGGCATACCGCGCGAGGAGCTCTGGTGGTACCTCGACACACGCCGTTTCGGCACCGCGCCCCACGCGGGATTCGGACTCGGTTTCGAGCGCATGATACTCTTCATAACCGGCATGAGCAATATCAGGGATGTAATCCCATTCCCAAGAACGCCTAAAAACGCTGAATTTTAGACTCATAACGCTTTCGCGGAAAAGAACGTGCAACAAAGCCGACACCATCTCCTGGCAGACAAAATAATCCGAAAATGCTCTCTTCCGGCTTAGGGAAATATTTTGTAAATTGTCCTCGCCTTTTTACGGTAACCAACGATGTTAAAGCAGAGATTACAGCAGAAGTTGCTCCAGAAGCTATCGCCGCAGCAGATCCAGATGATCAAGCTGCTGGAGATACCTGCCATGCAACTGGAGCAGAGAATAAAGAAGGAGCTCGAGGAGAATCCCATCCTCGAAGAGGGTGAAGACGGCAGCGATCTTGATTTCGACGGCCAGGAAGAGGCAGATGCAGAACAGGACGAATCAGGTAACAACGACGAAGAGTTCTCACTCGAAGACTACATTGAAGACGACGACATACCCAACTACCGGCTCGCCACCAACAACTATTCCGACGACGACAAAAGGCCTGAGGTACCCCTCAGCTCCTTCTCCTCTTTCCATGCCCACCTGGAGAGTCAGCTCGGAATGAGGAGCCTTACCGAGAAACAGGAACTGCTTGCCCAGTATATACTTGGCAATATGGATGATGACGGTTACCTGAGGCGAAAACTGGAGTCCATAGTCGATGACCTCGCCTTCACACAGAACATAACCACCACCGAGCAGGAGCTGTACGAGATCCTCCAGATAGTGCAGGATTTCGATCCCCCGGGTGTCGGGGCGCGCGACCTTCAGGAATGCCTTCTGCTGCAGATAGAACGCAAGGACCAGGGCAATCCGGCCATAAAAACAGCCAGGACCATCCTGAAGAACCATTTCCAGGAGTTCACCCGCAAGCACTACGACAAGATAATAAAGCGCATGAACATCGGCGAAGAAGAGCTGAAACTTGCCATCGACGAAATAATCAGGCTCAACCCCCGCCCGGGCAGCTCCTACAGTGACTCGTCAACACACAGCACACAACATATAGTACCCGATTTCATACTTGATATAAAAGACGGCGAACTGATGCTCAGCCTCAACTCACAGAATGTCCCCGAGCTGCGGATAAACCGGACATACAGCCAGATGATCGAGCAATATGCCAGGCAGAAGGACAAGGCCAGCAAAGAAGACAAGGATGCCATCACCTTTGTAAAGCAGAAGATCGATTCAGCCAGGTGGTTCATAGACGCTATCGTTCAGAGGCAAAACACATTGATGATGACCATGAACGCCATTATTGAGTACCAGAAGGAGTATTTCCAGGAAGGTGATGAAACAAAGCTCAGGCCAATGATACTGAAGAACATTGCCGAAAGAACCGGACTTGACATATCGACCATCAGCCGTGTGGCCAACAGCAAATACATACAGACACACTTCGGGATTTTTCCGCTGAAATCCTTCTTCTCAGAAGGGCTTCAGAGCGATTCTGGCGAAGAGGTTTCCACCCGCGAGATAAAGAACATACTTGCCGGCTGCATTGAAAAGGAAGAAAAGCGCAAGCCGCTGACCGACGAGAAGCTGGTTGCCATACTCAGGGAAAAGGGATACAACATAGCCCGCCGTACCGTAGCGAAATACAGGGAGCAGCTCAACATTCCGGTCGCCCGACTCAGGAAAGAACTCTGACCACTCCAAACAACACAACAAACTTTCAAAAACAGAACAGAATGCAGAGAGCCATAGCCAGAACGGTAAGCGTTATCCTTCATCCACTCATAATGCCGGCTATCGGACTTCTACTGCTGCTAAACTCCGGCACCTACCTGGAGTTTCTCTCCTTTCCGCAGAAACGCGCCATCTTCCTGATACTCTTAATTGGCACCACCCTGCTGCCCCTCACCCTAATACCCGTGATCATCCTGCAGCGCAACAAAGCCGGCCTGGCAATGGAGAGCCACCGCGAAAGGGTGATGCCCATGTTCATAACCGTTATTTTTTACGGTTTTACCTGGCACATGCTCTCCAGGCTTAACGTACCGTCACTCATAAGCACCTATGCCATTACGGGGACAGTAACACTGCTGGTATGCTCACTGGTAACGTTCAGGTGGAAGATAAGTCTTCACATGACAGCACAGGGAGCGCTTGCAGGAACAATACTTGCCGTAGCTTTCAGGCATGGTGTAAACCTGCAGCTATACCTGTCACTTTTATTCCTGTGTGGGGGCCTGACCGGGTGGTCAAGACTTAAACTCGGGGCACACACACCCGCGCAGATCTATGTTGGTTACCTTACCGGCTTAACCATCGCGTTTCTCCTGATGTTCAATTTCTAGGGGAGCCACTCTCCGCATCACCTCTGCCACCCTTTCCCTTAAAAGCGTTCCGTCAATACAGGAGCGGGAAAGCAGGCCGCAGCAACCAACCGATCGGTGCAATCCGTCACCCTGAGCTGTTGCCGCGCCTTCGACAGTAATTTCTGCACGGGCTTTAGTGTCTTCATGGGAAATTCCGTCATAAGCAGCGTGATCTACCTGATCGGTTATATCAGCCTTGCCGGTCCTTTCAGCCTTACCGGTCATTGAAGCCATCCCGGTCCCTTCAGCCTTACCGGTCATTGAAGCCATCCCGGTCCCTTCAGCCTTTCCTGTCATTGAAACTTTACCGGCCTCTGCTTTCTTCAGGATCTCG
>REEN01000059.1 GCA_007695015.1 Marinilabiliales bacterium | reverse complement strand
TGATGGAGCCTTGATGCGGCTGAATGTTGATGGAGCCTTGAAACGGCTGAAGGTTGATGCCTTCGGGGTGTTTTAACTGATATCCCTGTCCAGCCGGCTGTTTATTCCAATTCTGTCGATCAGCAGTTTAATGGTTCTCACAAGACTGCTTCCCTCCCTGTAATCTGCCGGGGAGGTATAATCAACCCTGTTCTGGGCTATCAGATCGCGGCAAAGATCTTCCTGGCTTTTGCTTTCAGCGGTACTCCTGCTTTCTGGATTATAGACCGCAATGGTAGCGCCACCCTGGTACTTGAGCATTTTCATTGCCGGCACGTCAGTCTCTCCATCACCAATATAGATCATTCTTGAAAACGGCACCGGCCTCCGGGCCTCGGGAGTGAAGCGGTTTATCCTCTCATTGTCCCATGAGTTGTCAATTCCCTTGTTTATGCGGAAGAGGTATTGCGTTTTGTTGGTGTAGTTTATTGCCAGCGCCGGCCATTCGGCAATGCCGTTTTCATCATATTTGAACCCTGATGCGAAAATATTCCTGAAGTTCCGGGCAATTGGCGTCCCTTCAATGAATTCGCGCAGCCCCGATGATATGATATGGTGGTCCAGGAGGATACCCTGGCTGCCGGCATACTCATTTATAAGCTCAAAATACTTCTCAACTCCAGGATAAAACCTTATCTCCCTTCCATATCCGACAAAATCACTGCGCCGCACAGGAATTCCCTTTTCGGCCGATTTCCTCAGCATAAGCTGCATATAGGCCAGTATGCCGTCCATGTCGTTTTCCTTTGCGATCCTGTTCGATTCTGACCAGAACACATTTTTGGGTATACCAAGCTTGGGAAGGAACGAATGCTCCTGCATGTTGCCCGGAGAGAGTGTGCCGTCGAAATCGTAGGCTATGGCAGCTCTTACCTGTTTAGCAGACATTTTTAAAGTGTGTTTAATGTTTTGACGGCTTCGACCAGCTGGTTCTCACTCCTCACCCTGTTTCTTTCTCTTATAAGTTCTCTTCTCAGGTCATCCTGTTGGCCGGGAAAAAGGTTAATGAAGTTTCTCCTCCTAAGCCGTTGAAGACTCTGGTAATTGTTCCCGGGCGACCTTATAATATATACCGGACGGGGTTCAAGTACGGGGAGTGTGACCATTCTCTCTCCCTGCATAATATTTCGCTCACCGGTGTTTACAATCCTTCTCAGAACAAGAAGTGAGTAGGCGTCATCTACCAGCACCTGGACAAAGACACCGTCAGGATCCCTGATGCCGTTCAAATCGGCGGATACCTTCCTGAAAGTGGCAGTATCGGCACTGAGCGGCATTGCCAGTGTGAAACCACTGACCAGGTGCTTGTCAAGGATCACAATGTCACCGGAAGAGGGATTAAGCCAGTAGAGCTGGTCTCTGTATCCGTTGTACTGGAGCAACCTGTCTCTTGTTACATCGCCTGATTCAAGGTAGATGTCCCCCTTTGTCCACCCGTCAATAAAATACTGGCTTCCAGAGGCCTGGAAGAAGTAGTTCAGTACTTCACCGGAAAGCACAGGCTCGTTCAGGTCGTTGATCACCCGGTTAATTAATGAATCCTGGCCTGATGCAGCGAAGCAGGTAAAGTAGATTGAAAGTGCCAGTATTACTGTCTTTAAATTTGTCATGATGATCAGTTGACAGATATTTTAAGTCTGGTGGAAAAAGGGTCGCCCGAAGTGGTGACGCCTTCCACAATTATTGCATATGTACCCTTCAGGTCGCTGGTATAGAATAAGATATCCTGCAGAACACCATCTATAATGGCAGGTTCAGGTTCCCAGAAAAGGGTTTCCCGCAGATCCGGGAAGCTTTGCCTCTCAGTATCCAATCTGCTATGGTCTGTATTCCTGAACCGAATACCGTTCAGTTGCGGCCTGGTTTCGATCTCAATGCGATGCCGGTCAGGCGGCAGGCGCTTATTAGCTTCAGAACTTAACAGCCCGACAATACCGTTGAACCTCAGGCTGCCGAATGACCAGGGGACACTCAGCACCTCAACCGTAGAGAGGTCACCTGATGTGTAAGGGGCAATATCGTTAAAGCTGCGCACATAAACACCATTGATGAAAAATGCAGGCGGGCCTATATATGTCCGTGTTCTGGCGCATATCACAGCAGGGCTGGCATTATCACCTCTGCCCCTGATCCTCAGATCCGGAACTATCTCGTTGGCAATCTCTGTCATGTTGTCAAGCGGCACATAATCAGCTGTCCTTATCCTGTGTGTCGGGACCCTGTAAAGGTAGGGTATGGCATAAAACCCATAACTCTGAGGGGCTTCAGTCTCCATGTAACAGGGGATATTGTAGGCCTGTCTGGAACGGCTCGCCGTTACCGCCTCATCGATGAAACCGGCAAAATTATCATGCGGCAGCAGGCTTACAGGAGTGAAGGGCAGCGGAGCAAACTTTTCCCGGAGATTTATCCTGTAGTTCGCGACATCTGTGCTTTCCCCGGAAAGGTTTATATAAACAGGTTTGCCCCGGTAGTAATCATTGAGCATAAAATGAAATGACCCGTCCGGCCTGGTCCGGCTGTATTGCAGGTTAACAATCGTATCTGAGGCAGAGAGAAAAACAGTCGCGCCGGCTACCGGGCCTCCATCGACTATGTCGGTCACTGCCCCGCTTATTACCGGGTTGCGCAGTTCGGGCACTATGGTTGTTACCGTTTGTTGTTCCGGGTATTGTACCTCCGGTTCAAAAAGCAGTTTTGCAGGTATGAATCCCCCGCCGGTAAAAATGAATGAGGCATCATCATATCTGCCGCGCAGAACATCACTTCCTGCAAAGGTCCTGTTAATTGCCGGGCTGTTCATGAGAAGCCCCTCTTCACGCGTAACCGTTACCGATGCCGATGCAATGGCATTATAGTTGCTGAAGCCCAGTATGACCTGTTCCCTGGTGCCATAGTTCTCTTTATCTGCATGAACCTCAACATTAGTGGAGGCAGGAACTATACTGTACCAGTCAGTTTCCATCATTAATCCCTCCCTTTCGCAGAATACCGACAGGGTAAGCGGGCCGTAACCCAGAAGGTGCGGATCGAGGATAAATCTGTTATCTCCTGCGGCGGGTATTCTGTTCTCTTCCCACAAGATTATCTCATCCCGGGAGACCCGAATTGTCTTTGTGGCTTCATCCTGTTCATGCAAGCCAAGGGACAGGATTATATTTTCACCTGTTTTCTCAAGATGTAAACTGTATTCGCCACTATTGGCAGGGGTTAGCAATACCGGGAAAGTCCCGGTTTCTGAGGGGATGAATTCTGCAGTTACCCCTTTTACCGGTTCCGGTGCCAGGATATCCCGGCCCGGCCTGTTGCCCCTGAGAAAGTCCCCCAAACCCGACTCAAAACGGTTGATTGATACAAACTGCTTTCTGTAGGGAGGCTCCTCCTCGATCAGCATCCTGTTGGTCCATGCCGACAGGCTGTATATACCGGTACGGAGCGTATCGGCAAGCAGAATGCCGCCGTGCGCCGAGAGGTTGTCTGCAATAATTTCCAGTGTTTTAAGCGGTTTGCCGTCGCTGCTGTTCACCGAGATATATGCCACCCTGCTGTGGCCGGCTGACCCTCCCTGTTTGCCGGGGCTGATATACAGTTTGAAAAAGATCATGTCGCCTGCCAGGTAGATGTCCCTGTCAGTATGTACATGGACCTTCTCACCCGGAAGGCCTGCGGGTTCAGGCGGCGCCCACCGGGTATGCCCAAAACCCGGACTTGCACCGGGGATGATCAGGAATAACAGAATTATGGTAACTGTTTGTAAATGTTTCATGTCGTCTGTCAGTTGTTCCAGAACGGAGGCATTTCGTTCGCATAGCAGCCTGCCGCGGGTATATCGTCATAGGTATCGGTCGCTTCGAAAAATATGTTGCTTCTGTGTGGCGGCAATCTCAGTCTGAAAGCGCTGCTGGTGACTGCCGACGCCTCGAAAAAACCCGTTGCAACCTTTTCCGGATCTGAAACAGAAATAATGTTGCCATCTATCTGTGACGGGATAGGGGCAAAAACTGTTTCGTCAGATGTCAGTTGTCTGTTTATGTTCAGATAGTAGTTATATGTATCATTGTTAATGGTGTAGAGGGTAACCCTGATCAGGAGGCCGTGTAGTACGTCAGACAGATCAAGCCTGTACTCTGTTTTATCGAACGGCATGAATGCAACCACGTTGTTGCTGACGTCGCCCGGCCTGTTACTTGTAGAAGGAAGGTTTATGTTATCCAGTCCCTCAAAACGCCTCAGCTCTTTCCAGCAATAGTATCTTACAGGCTCGAGAAAGGACCCTCCTTCATATGTGTATAGGACCTTGACATCAGATCTGAACCTGATATTTGCCTGGTTTTTCCTGGTTTCATCTATGATCAGGGTGGCGTTAACACCACTGATATCCTCAATTATCAGCCGGCCGCTGTTTGAAACCCTGGTCCGTGTCCTGTAGGAGCTGTCAGCCAACAGCTCACTGATCCCTTGATGCGGCAGAATGGTCTGGGGGGCGGACCTGTACTCGTCGCCTTCCGGTGTCTGAATATGCAGCACATATGTGTTTCCGGCCTCACCTCTGAGAGATGACGGAGAACGGTACTCCCCGGGCCGGGAGGTCCTGGTGAACATGTATATATCACCATTGTTGGCGGTCACATATACGTTCGCATCATTGACAGGTTCAGGCAGTGATTCGCTGAAATAGACAGATGTATTCGACAGCCTCACAAAGTAGGGCCCGGGGCCGTCTGTAATAAGTCCCTCGACAGTTATTATTTTCGCAGGAGGATCAATCTCCGGGTAATACAGCTCCTTGCAACCATTCATGGAGAAGATGCCCGCTATTAAGATCATGATAATATATGCCCTGCTCATCCTAAGGTAATTAAAAAGTAAAATTATAAGTTATTGTTGGTAACGGCCTGCCAATGATATACAGGCTGTACAGGCTGTATCTCTGGTAATTGGTGCTTTCTGAGGGCTCTGTCCTTTCATAGAAGGTTGAGTAGATGTTTTTTCTGCCGTATACATTAACCACAGAGATTGTCCAGCTGCTTTTCCAGCTTCTTGTAAGCCGCAATGAACCGTCAAAGCTGAGCGACAGGTCAAGCCTGTGATAATCGGGCAGCCTGTACTTGTTCCTGTCGGAAAAATATATAAGGAGTTTCCCGTCATGTATGAAAGATAGTTCAGGAAGCGTTACCGGCCGTCCCGTATTATATGAGAAGGTGCCGCCCAGCCTCCATCTCCTGCTAAGCTGCAGGTTGGCATTCAAAACCAGGTTATGGGGCCGGTCAAAACCGGCAGGGAAATAACTGTTGCTGTTTATCTGTTCACTCCTGAACGGACTGGTAGTCCGCCTGTATGAACCGGAATAGGTGTAGCTGACCCATCCGTTGAGCATACCGGTCAGCCGTCTTATGTAAAGTTCAGCCCCGTAACTGTATCCTTTTGCATTCGTAAGGTCTGTTTCAAGAGCTGAGTTAAGCAATATGGAGGCATTGTTCCTGGGCTCGATAATATTTTTCATCCGCTTGTAGTATACCTCCAGCGATGCTTCCACATTGTTGTCAAACAGGTTTTTGAAAAAGCCGGCAGCCACCTGGTCGCTGATCATCGGAGGCTGGTAAACGTTACTCAGGTACCACACATCTGCAGGAGTGGGAAGAGAGTTATTTGATACAACATTTATATACTGGTTTATCCTGCTGAGGCTCATCTTAACCGATGCCGAGGGGTTAAACTGGTACCTGATACTGAGTCTCGGCTCCAGTCCCCCAAAACCTGCCATAACCTCGTTATTGCCGTATATTGTTGAGTCGGTGACTGTAATTCCTGTTATGGGGAGATCTTCCTGGTATGAATATATTTTACCGGGTCCCAGCCGGACATAATGTGTGTACCTTATCCCGGCCTCGGCCGATATTTCATTGGTGATTTTTATGTCGCCCGCCGCGTAACCTGCCAACTCAACCGCCTTTTGAGGTTCAATGCTTAATTGTTCAACTGTTGAACCGGTTCCGTAAGGGGATAGGTTCCCCGGCTCAATAATGTAATGTATGGCATTTAAGCCCGCTTCGAAGGTGTTATCGGGGCTGTGATAAAAGTTCATGTTCCATTTAAGGTTGCTGTAGCTTATACCAGACTCCAGGCTGTATGAATTGGATGGGTTGAGGGGGCTGGCCCCGTTTACGTTGTACCGGTATCCGCTGTGTCCCGCAAGAAGAGATGACAGCACTCTTTGCGAAATAACGCGGTTCCACCGTAGTGATCCCAGCAGGCTGGCATAGTTGTAGTCGGCACTCTCACTGAAGGCAAAACCGTCATGACTGTAATAACCGAACAGCCTGATGTTGTTGTTATTGTCGATGGGGACAAAGGCGATGCCGGTAATATCATAAAACCGTGCGGCACTGTTCATCAGGTCTTCGTCCGGCAACCGGTTAAGCAGCCAGTTTGAATAGGATGAACGTCCTCCAACAACCATGTAACCATTTTCGACCGGCAGCGGTGCCTCCAGGCTGAGGCGGCTGTTAAGGAGCCCTATACCACCGTTCAGCCTGAATTCATCATTATTGCTCCCACCCAGCCTGATGTCGGTAACCGATGACGATCTTTCACCGTACCGTGCAGGGATGCCCCCCTTGATAAGAGTTACATCTGTTACCAGGTCGGGATTGATAACAGAGGTCAGTCCGAACAGATGTGAAGAATTAAAGAGAGGAACACCCTCAACCAGTATCAGGTTCTGATCGGCGCTGCCTCCCCTTACATGAAAGCCGGTCCCGAATTCCCCCACTGTCTGAATCCCCGGCAACAGGGTAAGGTTCCTGATGATATCCCGTTCTCCCATGCTGACAGGCAACCTGTAAAGAGTTTCCGAATCGAGTCTTATCATGCTCATCTGGGTCATCGAGATGTTTGAATCATGCCTTCTGGCAAAAACCGTCACCTCATCGATAAGCTGACTCTCTTCAAGCAATGACAGATCCAGTTCGCCGGGTGAAATGAGACGGATATTTACCTCGTCCGATTCATAACCCACATACGAAAGGGTAAGCCGGTGGTCTCCCACAGGCATCTCAAGGGAGTACTCTCCCGCACTGTTGGTTGTAGTGCCAATTCCAATATCCTCCGCATGCACTATTACCCCGATAAGGTCCTCGCCCGTAACCCTGTCTGTTACTCTTCCGCGTACAGCAGCCCTGGTGTACTTGCCGGATTCATAAGGGTTACCAACAACTGCCGGTCCTCCTGGTTCGGCAACCGTTCGGGCGGCCATTCTTTCGACCGGAAGTATGATGAAATTGCCGTGAAGCCTGACGGCCTCCATTCCCCTGCCTGCAATGATGGTTTCAATTGCTGCATCGAGAGGTTGGTCAACAATATCGTGGCCGACACTCTGATCTCTAAACCAGTCGCTGTCGAAGAATATTTTTACTGAGTGGATTTGCTCAAGTCTGGCAATAGCCTCGGTAACTGGAATATCAGATACTTTGCCGGCGTACATTTGTGCGCCCGACAATTCGCTGGTGACCAGTAAAGAAAAAACAGTCAGAAAGACAGACAACCCCGATGGTAATCGGCTAGTGATCAGGCGTATAATATTCATTAATGGGGCTATAAAATATGTGTTTGCAAATGGGGCAAACCTGGGTTAAAACATGGCCGGGCAACGGGATTCGCTGTTAAATGAACGGTAAAAATAATCAAATATTTCAAAAGAGATATCTTTGCTGTATGGCAGCATTGAAAAAATCACAACTGAACCGCGAACTGGGCCTGATCGATATAATTTCGCTGAGCACCGGCGCCATGATCAGCGCCGGGTTCTTCCTGCTTCCGGGTATTGCTGCCAGTCAGGCCGGACCTTCGGTATTTCTTGCCTATTTGCTGGCAGCATTTCTCATCCTGCCGGCTATGTTCAGCATGGCCGAGCTTGCCTCTGCTACACCAAAGGCCGGCGGCGCATATTTTTTCATTGACAGGAGCCTGGGCCCCCTCTTCGGTACAATCGGTGGTATAGGGAACTATCTTGCCCTTATCATGAAGACATCGTTCGCTCTTGTGGGGATAGGCGCCTATGCCGTGCTCTTTTTTGATATGCCTGTCAGACTCACGGCAATTGTTTTCCTGATGGTCTTCACGGTTATGAACATACTGGGAATAAAGAAGACCACAGGCATCCAGAAGGTTTTCGTTCTCCTGCTGGTGGTCATACTTGTATTCTTTGCAGCAGAGGGACTTCGCGAGATCTTTTTTACCCCGCAAAGCAGGTTATACCTTGAAAACTACACCCCTTTCCTTCCAAACGGATTTGAAGGGCTGATGATTACTACCGGACTGGTGTTTGTTTCCTACCTGGGACTGACCCAGATTGCGAGTATGTCGGAGGAGATAAAGAATCCTGAGCGTAACATACCTCTTGGCATGATCCTGTCGCTGCTGCTTACGACAGTTATATATGTAGTGGGTGTCTTTATCATGGTTGGGGTCATCCCCCCGGGGCAGTTATTGGATGACCTTGCTCCGGCATCCACCGCGGCACAACATGTCTTTTCACTTGTATCACCTGAAACGGGCACATTTCTTGTGGTTTTCGCGGCCGTTAGCGCATTTGCTTCGACAGGGAATGCCGGACTGATGACTGCCTCGCGTTTCCCGCTGGCCATGGCCAGGGACAGGCTTTTTCCGGACATGTTTGCCAGAACAGGCAGGTTCAACACCCCTGTGGTCTCAGTTCTTGTAACGGCCGCGGTAATGCTGGCAGTCATAACAATGTTGAGCGAAAGCGATATCGCAAAGCTTGCCAGCAGTTTTCAGCTTCTGATATTCATTCTGGTAAATGCTTCTGTGATAGTAATGCGAAACAGCCGGATTGAAGCTTACGACCCTGGTTACCTGTCACCACTGTACCCATGGATACAGATATTCGGTATATTGAGTTCTTTTTTCCTGATAATATACATGGGATGGGGGCCTGGCTTGTTCACAATGGGGGTTGCCGGTGCCGCGGTGGCCTGGTACTGGTATTATGCAAGGAGCAGGATTAAGAGGGAGGGGGCGATATTCCACTGGTTTGCCATACTAGGAAAAAAGGAGCATAAGCAACTTGAAAACGAGTTTCTGCACATACTTAAAGAAAAAGGGTTACGGGATGGCGACCCTTTCGGGGAAATGGTCGTTCAGGCAGGCATCACCCGGCTGCATAGAAAGAGAGTGGCTTTCCGTTCACTTATTGGCGATGTAACTTCCTGTTTTGCAAAAGATATTGACGGTCTTGACACCCGAAGCGTTAAACGTGAGTTTCTTGCGGTAACCGGTATCGACCCGGCCCTGACCATACCGAGGGTGTCGATCCTCTATGCCAGGGCCGGTAATATTGACAAGCCGTACCTGCATATTGTAACTTCGCTCAGGGGTGTGAGAAAGCCTGTGGCCAAAGGAGAGATAAGCTCAGAAGACAATATCAGGGTGCTCTTTTTCATGATTAGTCCCGGCAACAAGCTCAAACAGCAGTTGAGGATGCTTTCGCGGCTGATGGACATCGTGGAAAGAGACCGCTTCGTTGAAGATATAACATCAATTGAAAACCAGCGGGAAATAAAGGAATACCTGCTGCATAACGACCGGTATATCTCCCTGCAACTTGAAAAGGGAACTCCGCGTGAAGTGTTTATCGACAAGGCCCTGAAGGATGTAAGGCTTCCGGGCGATGTTCTCGTAGCTCTTCTTCAGCGCAGGGATAAAATATTCTCTCCCCGTGGAGACACCATTCTCCGGGAGGGGGATATTATCACAGTCATTGGCGAGCCTGCCGGCATCAGGGACCTGTTTTCGAGGTACCTGCATTCAGAGCAGGAGTAAAGCAGTAATATGTCATGCCCGACGGCAAGAAAGAGAAGGTTTTCGAGGCACCTGTGTTCATGGATTTCTGCCCGGCCTGTCTGCTAAATATTGTGAACCACACCCGAAAATTGGTTTATTTTTTCTATTATAGCAGTCCCAAATCAACTCAAAGACTAACCATACCTGATTATTATGCGCCTGAACCACTCTCTGATCACCTATGTGCTTGCATGTATGCTGTTTAGTATGGCAGCTGCTGTTAGCGGGCAAAATGAGCCCGTGTCAACCGCCAATTATCGCCTGGCAGAGCGTTTTTCGCCCACCAAGCTCCAGCGGATGGTATTCAGTACCCGTGTTACGCCAAACTGGCTTAAGACGGGCGACAAGTTCTGGTACAACTACAAAACATCCCAGGGCACTTTCTATTACCTGGTCGACCTGGAGAGGCAATCCAGGGACCACCTGTTTGACAACCATGAGATGGCACGTCAGCTCACCCTCATTACCAAAGATCCCTATGACCACCAGAACCTTCCCGACATCGATCCCGAATTTGTGAGGGATGACCGCTATTTCAGGTTTAAGGTTACCAGCACGATGATGGTTGATGTAGAAGAAGAAAAAGAAAAGGAGAAGGAAGAGGAGCTAGATAAGGAAGAAAAGGATGAAGAGGAGGAGCTTCAGGAGGAGGAAAAGGATGAAGAGGAGGAGAAGGAGGAGGAGCAAAGGACTGCTGCACGGACTGCCCCCCGGCGCGAACCCAAAGTGTTTCATCTCGAATACAATATTGCAACAGGCGAGTTGTATGAAATAGAAGAGGAGGATGAGGTTGAACATAAAAGCTGGGCGTCGGTATCGCCCGACAGCAGCTATGTGGTATTCTCGCGCAATTTCGACCTCTACTGGATGGATAAGGAAAACTATCTTAAAGCCCGGAAGTGTGAGGATGATACAACAATAGTGGAGCACCGGCTTACCTCCGAAGGTGAGCAATACTATGCTTTCGGCGGCGGGTATTCGGTCAATATGAATGATGATGAGGAAAAAATAAAAAAAGAGCAAAAGAAACGGTACCGTGCCAACATCGTATGGTCGCCTGATTCGCGCCGGTTCACGGTTATCCGTAACGATACAAGGGAGATAAAATTTCTGTGGGTCATTAACTCAATGTCAAATCCCCGTCCTGAGCTTGAAAGCTACAAATACCTGATGCCGGGAGAAGAGCAGCCGGCTGAATCGGAACTGTGGGTCTTTGATATGGAGAGCCAGGAAGCCGATACCATTCCGGTAGCAGCATTCAGGAACCAGACTCTTTCCGTACCGCGGATGCCCCGGTCACATAAAGAGTCGCTCGAAGAACATACACCCGCCATATGGCTTTCAACCTCATCGGATGAACTTTATTTTACACGTATCAGCCGTGACCTGAAGCGTTATGACGTATGCCGGGTTAACCTTGAGACCATGGAGGTGGAGGTGCTTATTGAAGAGAGGATGAATACATATGTAGATACCCGGCCCCCTTACCTTATCAGGAATACCGGCGAGATCATCCAGTGGTCGGAGCGGGACGGCTGGGCTCATTTTTACCTTTACGGTGAAGATGGAGAGGAGAAATTTCAGATAACGACAGGACCATGGCACGCCGACCGCATAATCAAGGTTGATGAGCGCAGCAGGGTAATGTATTTTACTGCGCAGGGACGTGAAGCCGGAGAAAACCCGTATTATACCCATTTATACAGTATTAACCTTGATGGCACCGGGCTTAGGCTGCTTAACCCCGGCAACTATGATCACCAGTCGTTTATGAGCGATTCCTTTAATTACTTTGTCAACAACTATTCACGGGTAGATGCAGCGCCGCGTTCTGAAATAAGGAACTCGAGGGGAGAGCTGGTTATGGAGCTTGAGGAGGCCGACCTTTCTAACCTTCTCAGCGCAGGGTACAAGTTTCCCGAACCTTTCACGGTGAAGGCGGCTGACGGGATAACCGACCTGTATGGTGTAATGTACAAACCATTCGATTTCGACCCCGAAAAATATTATCCGCTTATAATGTACGTATATCCCGGTCCCCAGACTGAAGCGGTGAATACATCCTTCTCTCACAGGATGGACCGCACCGACAGGCTCGCCCAGCTCGGCTTTATCGTGGTTACCGTGGGCAACAGGGGAGGGCATCCCAACCGCTCCAAGTGGTACCATAATTATGGTTACGGCGATTTGCGCGATTATGGTCTGGCCGACAAAAAATATTGCGCAGAACAGCTTGCCGACCGTCATTCTTTTATAAATATTGACCAGGTTGGCATTTTCGGGCACTCCGGCGGAGGGTTCATGTCCACTGCTGCAATGCTGCAGTATCCTGACTTTTTCAAAGTGGCGGTATCCAGTGCGGGTAACCACGAGAACAATATCTATAACAGATGGTGGAGCGAGAAGCATCATGGCGTTAAGGAGATAATAAACAACGAGGGTGAGGTAAAGTTTGTATATGATATTGAAACCAATTCAGAACTGGCCAAAAACCTCAGGGGGAAATTACTGCTTACAACCGGCGATATGGATAACAACGTTCACCCCGCAAATACATACCGTATGGCCGATGCGCTTATCCGCGCAAAAAAACGGTTTGACATGTTCATCATGACCGGTCAGCGTCACGGTTACGGTGCGCACAGTGAGTATAATTTCTGGCTTACAGCCGACTACTTTGCCAAGCACCTTATAGGCGATTACTCAATTTCGACCGATATCTTTGAGATGCGCCGTGAGCATAAGCTCACACCGAGCGATAAAAGGAGCA